>JBBIUO010000341.1:0-4669 GCA_037440205.1 Chloroflexota bacterium | reverse complement strand
GCGCGATGTGGATTACACCTCCACCACTCACGCGTGGATCGAATCGCAGAAGTCATCGCCGTTTGAGTTGGGATTGGATTGGACGGTCGCGCTCGACAAGCAAGGTTATTTTGTGGGTCGCCGCGCGCTGGAAAAAGACGCTGAACTTACGCGGCGCGAAGGCTCGGCATGGAAGATGGTCGGCTTGGAAGTGGACTGGGTCGGCATGGAAAATATCTTCAAGCAAGTTGGTCTGCCGCCGCAAATCCCCGGCATGGCGGTGCGTGGAAGTTTGCCGATCATGGTTGGAAATGCGCAGGTTGGTTATGCATCCACGTCAAGTTGGTCGCCGCTGTTAAAGAAATACATCGCCCTCGCTCACTTGCAGAGACCGTATTATGAAATCGGCACGAATGTAAGGATGGAGATCACGGTTGAACATCATCGTCAACACGCGCCTGCGAAAGTGGTGAAACTGCCGTTTTATGAACCAGAGTGGAAGAAGAAGTAGACCAGTGAGTAGCGAGCAGTAAAATGATCCCCAAAGTTGAAACATCCACACCGCCAAATACGCCCACGCCCATCGGGCCGTACAACCACATCGCCAGGGTCGGGACCTTCATCACCATCGGATCGCCAAGCCAACGGAAATTTCATCTGCCTGCCACCGATGTCACATCGGCGCCGCGTCCTTTTGCGGAGACGTTGGGAGATCGGGGGGTTGTCTACCAGCCGAGCACCATCAAAGGAAACAAACCGATTGCGATGGGACACCAATACTCGTTCCGGGCATGGCTGCCAGAAACGAGTTTGCCGAAGAACGGGAATTGGGTGAATTGCTGGCGAATCAGGACTTGCCTTTTGGGGAGGCCTTCTGCGTGGAAGTGGCCGACAGCGCCTACAACAAGCCAGCCTACCTGAGCGCCAATCGGGAGCACGCCAGTCTGGTGACGCCTTGTTTCACAAGCCGCTTTGGTTGATCGTGATGGGGGGCAGGCGTATGGAGTTGTCTTTGCTCGACATTTCCAAGCCCACCTGCAGCGCTACGACCTGGAACATTTTTTTCGCTTCGGCAAACAAAAACTTCTGCTCGACAAGTTCCAGACTCCCGACGATCAACATGAAGAGCATTGGTGGCGGCTGGTGACACGTTCGTGCATAGGGTAATGGGCAAATTGAAGTGATTTTGTCCGTAGCGCAAGATACTATCTTGCGCTACATCACTTACTTCTATACCCAGTAGATCACGAAAACCTCGCGTAGTTTGCGCTCTCTGGCGCAAATTAGGCGTTAGAGAACGCCAATTACGCGCTTTCGTGAAGTACTGATACCACTACCGTTCATGGTTTTGTAAAGGCTCTACCTTGCCTCAATTTGCCGGCAGGTTTTTCAAGTTGTCAAAAGTCCAATTCCTAAATTCCGAGTTCCAAAAGGAATGGGATTTTTGAAGGAGGGGAAACAAAGGACACAAGCAAATTATAGCCCGCCCGTGCGCAAAATAATTTGACATTTCCCCCCGCCTCGTCTACACTTCGCCCATGCTTGCCCGAGTTTACTCCTGCGCCGTAGTGGGGCTGGAAGGTGTCATCGTCGAAGTGGAAGTGGATTACACCAACGGTCTCCCCGCCGTCATCATCGTCGGTCTGCCCGATGCCGCCGTGCAGGAAAGCCGCGAGCGCGTGCAAACGGCGGTCAAAAATGCGGGCTTGCATTTTCCCCGTCATCGCATCGTCGTCAACTTATCCCCCGCCGCCATTCGCAAGGAAGGCCCCGCCTACGATCTTCCCATCGCGTTGGGCGTCGTCATCCTTGCGGGTTTTCTTCCACACGAAGCCATCGAAGGCGCCATGGTCGTTGGTGAACTTTCGCTCGATGGAGTCGTCCGTCATACACGCGGAGTTCTTCCCATGGCCGCCGCCGCGCGAGCCAATGGATTCAAGCGGATGTTCGTCCCGGAAGTGGATGCAGGCGAAGCGGCCTTGATTCCCGACTTGGAGATTTACCCGGTCAAATCGCTTGCGGATCTTTACGACCATTTGGCTGGTCGGCATTTAATTGAACCTTACCTACCCTCCAGCAGTGACCTCCCCGATCCGCTCTTCATGCCGACAGATTTTGCCGAAGTCAAAGGGCAGGAACACGTCAAACGCGCGCTCGAAGTGGCCGCGGCCGGCGGTCATAACGTGCTGATGGTTGGCTCACCGGGCGCCGGCAAGACCTTGCTTGCCCGCGCCATGCCCGGCATCCTGCCCGAAATGTCCATCGAAGAATCGCTGGACGTGACTCGCATTTACTCGGTTGCAGACCAGTTACCGGCAGGCACTCCATTAATCAAGCATCGTCCATTTCGCGCGCCGCATCACACCATTTCACATGCCGGTCTCGTCGGCGGCGGCAACATTCCCAAGCCCGGAGAAATCTCGCTTGCGCACAGGGGCGTTTTGTTTTTGGATGAATTTCCCGAATTCGGCACGCGTGTCCTCGAAGTGATGCGCCAGCCGATGGAAGATAAAGTCGTTACCATCAGCCGCGCCAAGGGCTCGCTGACTTTCTCCGCAAACTTCCAATTAATTGCCGCCATGAATCCATGTCCCTGTGGCTGGTACGGCGATTCGCAAAAAGTCTGCACTTGCGCGCCCGCCGTTGTCACCAAATATCAAAAACGAATCTCAGGCCCATTGCTCGATAGAATTGACATTCACATTGAAGTGCCAAGAGTGGATTATGAAAAACTCAGCAGTAACCGGGTCAATGAATCCAGCGAGTCGATTCGTCAGCGGGTGCAGGCCGCCAGAAAGATTCAAAACCAACGATTCAGCGATTCGTCGGATATTGTCTGCAACGCCGACATGCGCGTCGGGGAGATTCGGCAATTTTGCCAGTTGCAGGCCGAGGGTCAGAGCTTGATGCGGGCGGCGATGAGTCAACTCAATTTGTCGGCGCGCGCCTATCATCGCATTCTCAAACTGGCGAGAACGATTGCGGATCTGGCGGGGAGTGAAGAGATTCAATCTCCGCATCTGGCGGAGGCGCTGCAATATAGACCAAAGATCATGATGTAAATTCAATGAATTATCACCACGGCGGAGAGTACTCTCCGCCATTTTATTTAATCCCATATCCGCCTAGCCAAATATTTATGTAGGGGTTTTCCTGACAAGTTGCGAAGAAACCATCCAATTTTTCCCGCTATTCATCGATAAGCAAATTCGATACAGTATGACCAGGAAAAATTGTCGGACTCCGTCCGAAAATCAATCTTTGAAGGAGAAGCACATGTCGAACGAAGCAACTCTGATCGAGAAGTATGCTTCCGAGGTCTTTGCTGGATTGGTTGCGCCAGTCGCGGATGACTTGCAAGTCTCTGCCGCGCCCGCCGATGACCCGCTGGCGAAAGAGGACGTGCTGGTGCGCATGGAACGCGAACTGAAGCGCGCCCTCGAAAAGCCCGCCTCGGAACGGCGCTGGGTGATGGTGATTGACCTGCGCCGCTGTATCGGTTGTCACGCCTGCACCGTGGCGTGCGTGGCGGAGAACAAATTGCCGCCGGGCGTGGTCTATCGCCCCGTGATGACGGAGGAAGTCGGCACGTATCCCAACGTGACCATGCGCTTCCTGCCCCGCCCGTGCATGCAGTGCGATGAGCCGCCCTGCACCCCGGTCTGTCCGGTAACTGCCACCTACAAGAACGAAGAAGGCATCGTCGTGGTGGATTACGAACAGTGCATCGGCTGCCGCGCCTGCATGGCGGCCTGCCCCTACGGCGCGCGCACCTTCGACTTCGGCTACAACTACGTGGAGCAACTGCCCGTCCTGGACGGAACCCTCGTCGGCGGGGAAACTGCCGCCGGGTACGAGCACGCCAGCCAGGAGTATGGCGAAGCGTGGAAGCGCGAGGGACGGCACGAGTCGCCGGTGGGCAACGTCCGCAAATGTCACTTCTGCCTGCACCGCATCAAGGACGGCATCCTGCCCGCCTGCACCACCACCTGCATCGGGCGCGCCACCTACTTCGGCGACGCCAACGATCCCGACTCGCTGGTGACCGAACTCATCAACAAGCCCAACGTGATTCGGCTGAAGGAAGAACTCGGCACCGAACCGCGTGTGTATTACATCGTGTAGGAGGCTGACATGACCAAGAAAATTTCCTACGCTGTCGGCGCGCTTGCCCTGCTGTTCGGATTGTGGGGTGTGTATGTGCGCCTGTTCGAAGGCGAGCAAAGCGCCAACTACGGCTCTTACATCGGCTGGGGCTTGTGGGTGGCCATGTACCTGTTCCTGGCGGGTCTGGCGGCAGGCGCGTACATGCTGGCGGCTTTCGATTATCTCTTCAACGTGCCGCAGTTCAAAGGCACCGGCAAGACCATGCTCTGGGCTTCACTCGTGACGCTGCCTGCGGGTCTCGCTTCCATCGGCATGGACCTCGGACACATGGAGCGCATCTGGAAGGTGTATCTCCAACCGAACTTCACCTCCTTCCTGGCGCTCATGGTTTGGGGTTATACCATCTTCCTCATTCTGATCGTCATCTCGCTTTACCTGGCGTTCAAAGCGCCCGAAAAAGCCGCGATGAAAGCCGTGATGTGGATCGGCTTCGTCGTCGCCATTTTGGTAGCGGGCGGCGTGGGCTTTCTGCTGGGCGGCAACGCGGCGCGCGCCTACTGGCACGTCGGCTTGCTCCCCGTGC
>JBBIUO010000340.1:0-4679 GCA_037440205.1 Chloroflexota bacterium | reverse complement strand
AAACGATGGCGGGTTTTGCTTTTCGGCTTTGACGATCAACGGTCCGCCCAAAATAACCACGATGAGCAATGCGCTGAACAGGGCGGTGACATTCGTCCTTTGAATCTCCGGGTCGATCGGCGAAAGAATCTTGAGTCTGGACCAGCCCAAAAGCAGGGAAATGCCCATGGCGGGGAGCAGGCCAAAGGTCACGATGGAAGCGGCATAGAGTCGCACACGGTAGGCATCCGTCGGCGGGACGAATGGTACGGAGATCAGCACTCCAATCGCGGCCATCGCCACGAGTCCGTTGTATGCGTCGCGGGGCCTTAAAATCCATTTCAAAAATCCCAGCGCACACAGCGAATAAATTGTCCAGCGTGTGATTCTGTAAATGATTCCGGTTTCGCCTTCGAGAAAAGAGAACGCGCTGTACCAACTGTCGGAAAAAAACATATCCCAGTTATGAAGAGCACCTTTGACGAACAAATCCGGGCTTTTTATCATCAACTCCAGCGCCATGCGATAGATGGTTCGGGTTTGCTCCGGGTCCGGGATTTTGAGCAGTTCAGGGTGTTGCTCGAAAATGTAGGTGTAGGCGTTGCCGCCGGAGGCCAGGCCATACAGCGCCCAGGAAAAATTGGAAAACGCCGTGCCGGTGGGTTCGGCCAACATGCGCACGAAAAGCGAATTCAAAACAAAAGGCAAAGCGATGGCGAAGGCGCCCAGAAAAAGAAATTTGATGGAGATGAATTCATTTGGCTTTTTGAGAATCCACGCGGCCCACAACAACATGAGCGGAAGGATGAACATCGTCCCCGGGCGGATGTTCATGGCGAACGCGCTCACGAACAACCCGAAAACTGCCAGCCCCTGCGACTGTTTTTCCAACCCGCGCCAGATCAGCGCAAGGCCGAGCGCGCCGACCGGAGCGCCCAGCGATTCGGACATGCTTGTGCCGGAGTGATGACGAAAATACAGGAAGAGGATCGTCAAAAGAAACACCGCCGTCTCTGCGCCGTGCGTGCGTTGAATTTCGCGGGCGGCGTAATATATGGCGACTGCCCCGATGGCCGTGACGATGGCAAGGCTGAACATGAAGTTTCGATCCGTCATGCTCATCAGGAACGAAAAGAACCCGGGGAAGAACGGGCGCATCGCGGAAAATTGTGAAATGCTTTCTCCCGCGATGATTCGCAGGCTGTCGTGATAATAATTTGCGGCATCGGTCAACGGGATCAATCCGCTGATGGCGACGGATTGCGATTTTCCCGAAGCCCACAGCCCGGCCAGCGGCATTGCAAAAATGGAGACGGTAACGGCCATGCTGACCAACTCGCCGATTCGCCCCGGCGCTCGAAATGAAAGATAAAACGCCAGCGCGACAAGCGGCACGACCAGCCCGTAGCCCGTCCGCATCGCCATGCTGATTGGCCTCAGCAGGTTCGGCGACCGGTTGAGCAGGATCAGGCTGAAGAGAGTCAAGGAAGCGGCGATGCAGATCAATTGCCAGAGATAGGGATTCAGTTTGTTGAGTCTATTTGTCATTTTGAAAAATTTGTAGATCGCGAAAGCCCTGCATGAAGTACGCTTGCCGGGGCGAATTTGACGTTAGAGAACGTCAATTACGCGTTTCCGTGAAGGGTTAAAAATCACTTCACGCTTTCGGCGCAACGGAAGCCTCGGCTCAGCCCGGCAGAATCGGGTTCGTGATTGAAGCGGT
Source organism: Chloroflexota bacterium (assembly GCA_037440205.1). Taxonomy (GTDB): domain Bacteria; phylum Chloroflexota; class Anaerolineae; order Anaerolineales; family Villigracilaceae; genus Villigracilis. The sequence goes on along the minus strand of JBBIUO010000340.1, from coordinate 2,977 downwards.
GATAGGTGGTGATGCTGTCCGCGTTTGCGTCATAGGCTCCGCCGCGCAGGGATCGTTCAAATCCCGTTTCCGGGCCGGTGGGATTGACCTTCGGCGAAATTCCATAATAATCATTCGCAAACCAATCCGCCACCCATTCACGGACGTTGCCGGCCATGTTCAACGCGCCATACGGACTCGCGCCCAGCGGATATCGAAAAACGGAAAGCGCTTCGCCGATCAACGACTCATCAAAATTTGCCAGCCGCGGATTTGCGCGATCCTCGCCCCAGGGATAACTCAATCGCTCCGTGCCGCGCGCCGCCTTTTCCCATTCCGCCTCCGTCGGCAACCGCCTGCCTGCCCACGCGCAATATTTCTCCGCGGCATACCAGTTGACATACACAACAGGAAGGTCGCGATACGCCCACTTGCCGTAATACGGATTGAGCCGAAGCACGGGGAGCAGGCACTCGCCAGCCTCCACGCATTTTGCATACATGGCGTTGCTCACTTCCACCTTGTCCATCCAAAACGCGTCGAGGTACACGCCATGCGCCGGGAACTCCTTTGCCTTTGGATCATCGTTGCTCCCCATGACGAAGATTCCTTCGGGGACATACACTTGCGGCATCCCATCCTTCTCCGATGTTTTCGCATCCACCGGGACGTTTGGGCTGGGTCGGCCAAAATCGAAAGATGCCGCCTCGAAGCGGATTCTCTGCATGGTCAACTTTCCTTCGAGCAGTGCGCGCCAACTGCGCAACACGATATCGAGATTCCAAACCGCCGTCCCTGCTGTGACCAAACACAGGAAGAGAATGATCCAGAAAAAAATCCTTTTTATAGTATTCCTCCGTGAAAACTACGCCAGCCGCGAAGATGTTTCGCAGTACTGCAAACTTCAGTTTGCTCTCGCGCAAAGCGCAAACTGAAGTTTGCGGCACTGCCGCGCTATGAAAAACTGCCTGATTTTACACCACCGGATGCTCAAGCCGCCGTCCCTGCGCAGGGAGCAAACTCAAAATTGGTTTTTCTCAAAAATCTTTGTGCGCTCTGTGGCATGGAGAGTTTCATCCAACCTTCCCAAAAATCTGCGGTGGTAAAATTCAAATTGAATTCAAAACCCGGAGAATCAAAATGAAACATCCAGTCATCATTGACGCGATCCGCACGCCGATTGGCGCGCTGGGAGGAATCCTCTCGCCCGTCCGCCCCGACGATATGGCGGCGCATGTCATCAAAGCCATTCTCGAACGAAACAAATTCGATCCCGCCCTCGTGGAGGAAGTCTTCTTCGGGTGCGCAAACCAGGCGGGGGAAGACAACCGCAACGTGGCGCGCATGGCGGCATTGCTATCCGGTCTGCCGGTCGAAGTCGGCGGCGTGACCGTGAATCGTCTCTGTGCCTCGGGCTTGAATGCCGTCAACATGGCCGCGCGCGCCATCAAGGCGGGGGAGGGGGAGGTCTATATTGCGGGTGGAGTCGAGTCCATGAGCCGCGCACCCTACTCGCTTCCAAAGGCCGAAGCGGGTTTTTCATTCGGCAACCTCACCGCGTACGACACCGCCCTCGGCTGGCGATATCCAAATCCAAAAATGAAGGAAATGTACGGCACCGACTCAATGGGCGAGACCGCGGAAAATATCGCCGCGGAGCGTCCGCATATTACCCGCGAAAAACAGGATGAGTTTTCCGTTCGTTCGCACCAGCGCGCGATTGCCGCCATTGATTCGGGTAGATTCAAACAGGAGATCGTTCCCATCTCCATCTCGCAAAAGAAAGGCGACCCGAAACTCGTGGACACGGACGAACGTCCGCGCCGCGACACGACGATGGAATCGCTTGCCAAACTCAAGCCCGCGTTCAAGCAAAACGGTGGAACCGTCACGGCTGGAAATTCGTCCGGGTTGAACGATGGCGCGGCCGCGCTTTTGCTGATGAGCGAGGAAAAAGCCGCGGCGTTGAATCTCAAACCGCTTGCCCGCATTGTCACCTCCGCCTCGGCCGGGGTCCCTCCGCGTGTGATGGGATACGGACCCGTCCCTGCGACGAAGAAAGCCCTCGAACGCGCGGGACTGCAAATCAAAGATATCGGCTTGATGGAATTGAACGAAGCCTTTGCCGTTCAAGCCCTCGCGGTCATCGAAGACCTCGGCATCGCCCCGGAACTTGTCAACGTCAACGGCGGCGCGATTGCCATCGGGCATCCGCTTGGCTGTTCGGGCGCGCGTCTCATGACCACGCTTGTCCACGAAATGAAGAATCGCGGAAACGTGAAATACGGCGTGGCGACCTTGTGCGTCGGCGTCGGTCAAGGCGAAGCGACGGTGATCGAATATCTTGGCTAGAAAGTTGAAAAGTTGGCAGGTTGGAAAGTTTGAAGGTTCGACCTGCCAACTTGCTGACTTGCCAACCTTCAAACTCATTTACACGGAAACCAAATGAAAAAAATCTTGTCTTTTCTATTTCTGCTGTTTTTCATCACAGCCTGTGCGCCTTCCACGCCCGCGATTCCTCCCACCCTGCCGCCCGTGATCAAAAACACCCCACCGCCGCAGACTATTCAATTCACACCGATTCCCACATTGACCGTCGCGCCCCTGCCCACGGAAGGTTTCCCAACCTTCGTCCCGCCGACAAACACACAACCTCCTGCCGGTCAACCGGCCGTGATTCAATTCCCCGCCAACGGAACGTATGCCGAAATCATTGACATCGTCCCGATGAACACAAGCAAAACGTATTCCGTCAACGCCATGAAGGGGCAGGTCATGTCCGTTTCGGTCCTGCGCAAACCGCCGATGGCTACTGGAGTTACGTCCCCATGCAAGTCAAAGGCGCGGATGGAAGCATCCTTTGCCCGCAGCCGAATCGAGATTGTCTCGCCTGGCGCGGCGTATTGCCCGCCTCGCAGAATTATTTCATCACGCTCAGCCCAGTCACCAACGTGACTCAATTCGTTCTGCGGGTCGCAGTCAACCCGCCCGGACAAGC
>JBBIUO010000339.1:1831-4690 GCA_037440205.1 Chloroflexota bacterium | reverse complement strand
GCGATCAAGACCTATTCGGTGTTTGGTTTCGACTTCGACGGCTACTGGCAGGATATTGGGACGATCCGCTCCTTTTATGAGACCAATCTGGCGCTCACGACCTCCGAGACGCCGTTCAATTTCTATGACCCGAAACTGCCCATTTACACTGAGACGCGCTTCCTGCCCGGCTCCATCGTCGAGGATAGCAAGATCCGCGATGTGTTGATCGCGGAGGGATGCCGCATCCTGAAATCGGACATCACCCATTCCATCATCGGCATCCGCAGTCAAATCTCGCATGGATGCGTCATCAAGGACGCCATCATGATGGGGTCGGATTATTACGAACGGGACGATGAGGGACTGCCCATCGGCATCGGCGAGGACTGTTACATCGAGGGCGCGATCCTGGATAAAAATGTGCGCCTCGGAAACAACGTGACCATTCGCCCGTTCCCGCGCAACACGGATATGGACAATCAAAATTGGTTTGTCCGCGATGGGATTGTGGTGATTCCGAAGGATACAGAGATCGCTTCCGGGACGAGGATCGGGCCGCAGTAAACGATTCGATTTTTCCACGGCCTGCAACTTATCTGTCACCCATCGTTGCGCGAGCCGTCCATAAAATTATGCTATACTCGCTTTAGTATGAAGCCGTCACGCGAATATTGGCCGCGTTGGGCAGAGACCCTGCGCCGTTACCATCTTCATGAATTTGCCGCCTCGTTCCTCGAAGCAGGAAGTCCTTTCGCCCTGCTTGGAGCGCAGGCGCTTTATTTTGGCCGCGGCCTGATTGAGAACGATCAATTGACAGCCCTGGCTGTCACACTCGAGGAGGACAGCGAAGCGTTTGCATCCTTCCTTGCCGAAGGAGAGGCGTCATCGTGAGCATGATCGAATTGACCATCCTTGCGGTTGGCGCAATCCTTTTGCTGGCGGTCACATTTTGGAAGCGGAAATCTCCTGCAAATCTGCGCGAAATTCCCGCACTGACCCGCCTGTTTCGCACCCTGGGTCTAAGCGTTGAAGACGGCACACGCCTGCACATCTCGCTTGGCCGCGGTGGACTCCTCGATTCGCAGGGAGGCTCCGGCCTGGCCGGGCTGTCTGTGTTGCGCATCATCGCGGAACGCACCTCTGTGAGCGATCAACCTTCCGTTTCATCTGCCGGCGATCCGGCGCTGGGCTTGCTCGCGCAGGATACCTTGCAGGCCGGCTATCAAGCCGCAGGGGTGGGTGAATTGTACGTCCCCACCACCGGCCGGGTGACAGGCCTGACTCCGTTCAGTTACGCCGCCGGCGCAATGAACATCTCCCAAAACGAAAATGTTTCCACAACCATCATGCTCGGTCATTTCGGCCCGGAAGCCGCACTGCTTGCCGAAGCATCGGATCGTGAAAATATCATGATGATCGGCGCCAGCGACGATCTTGCCGGGCAGGCGGTGCTGTTTGCCAGCACGCAGGATGAATTGATCGGCGAGGAGTTGTTTTCGGCGGGCGCTTACGTCGGCGCGGGCGCTTCTCATGCGGCCAGCCTTACCGTTCAGGACATTCTCCGCTGGTTCATTGTCATTGCCTTGTTGGCCGGCGCATTTTTCAAATTCGCGGGGGTGTTCTAATGCGGATCCTGACTGCCTTCATTGCAATCTCAACGGGTGTGCTGGTTTTGCTTGGGTATTTCATCCCCGGCCTTGAACCCATCCAAAGACTTTTATTGAATTGGGTCATGATCCTTGCCGCCGCGGCGACGCTGGTCGGAATTTTCAACTTGACGTTGGTGCATACGGATAAGGTCAGCCGCGGGGAAAAGGGCGGGGTTTACAGCGCACTGCTTGTTGTAAGCCTGTGGGCAACGTTTCTGTTCGCCATCATCCTGCGGCCCGACCATGACGTGATGAAAAGACTGGTGATGGGCGGGATCATCATTCCATCCGAAGCCGCGCTGATGGGACTGCTGACCATCACGTTGCTCTACGCCGCGATCCGTCTCTTGCGCCGCCGCGTGGATTTGATGAGCATTGTTTTTCTGGCAACTGCCGTGTTCGTCATTTTGGGTTCGGTCACTTTGACCTTTGGCGAGATTCCTCTCATTGGCGGCCTCTCCCAATGGGTGAGTCAGGTGCTGGCGTTGGGCGGCGCGCGCGGAATTTTGATCGGCGTTTCGCTTGGCATATTGACCACTGGCCTGCGCGTGTTATTCGGCGCAGACCGTCCGTACGGGGGTAACTGATGGCCGACTTCATCAAGTGCCCCTCTTGCGGCGAAATCAACCGCCCCGACGCGGAGTTCTGCCAGAACTGCCAGACTCGTTTGATGCCTTCATCATCTTCCTCCAAAGGCGCGGATGACGTTCTCAAGCCCGGGGAAATCCCAACGAAAAAAACCACCGCCGAACTTGAACCGATTTTGCCGCAATGGTTGAAGGATGCGCGCGATTCAGCGCGAAACATGTCTGAGCCTGGGCCGCAGCCGCCGCAGGAATCAAAACCCGCTTCTCCGGTCGACCTGTTGGCTGGTCTGCGATCCCAGGCACAGGACGGCGACGAAGAGGAGGTGCCGGACTGGCTGGTGAACATTACCGGTGGAATGCCGAAATCGAAGAAGCCCCAGGCTGAATCACCTGAACCCGTCGAATCGCGCCGGGTGGAAATGGGCGAAAAGACCGACTTTGCCCACGATGAGGCTGAACCGGATACGCCTCCCTGGCTGGCAGGGCTGGCCTCGACTCCGCAACCCGATGAAAAAGATGAATTATCCGATTGGTTCCGCAGTGCAAGCGGAATCGAAGCGCCGCCTCCACAACCGGTGCAACCTCCGGCGCCGGAAAGCGAATCGCCGGATTGGCTGCGCGCCATGGCCGCAGAAGATGAT
>JBBIUO010000339.1:0-1821 GCA_037440205.1 Chloroflexota bacterium | reverse complement strand
CGGGGGGCAATGAACCGTCCGATGATCTTTTCGGCACGCCGTCTTCCGGTGCATCAGATTGGTTGAGCGCTCCCACGCCGCGGGAAGAATCAAAAGAGACATTTGGTTCGACGCCTGCATTTTCAGAAACGCCGGATTGGTTGCGCGCCATGGCCGCCGAGAGCGAGGTGCAAGCAGAAAACGTTCCGCCGGCCAAATCGGAGGATATTTTTGGTGCGCCTTCTGTTTCGTCTGAAACGCCAGATTGGCTGCGCGGAATCCAGGGCCAGGGCGCCGACTCTGCCGTTTTTTCAGAACCAGATTTAGGGGAAGTCCGTGAAGCGCCCGAAGGGTCATTCTCCGCCGAAATGCCGGATTGGTTATCGGGTTTGCAAACCGGCGCGGAGGAACCATCCGCAAAACGCGAGGAACCGGTGTGGGAAGGCGCGCCTTCGGAGGAAGCGATTGAGATGCCTTCGTGGTTATCTGGGACGCAGACGCCGGAGCCTGCCGCTTCTCACGACGAAGGCAATGTGCCTGACTGGTTGAAAGCGGCCTCGATGCAAGCGCCTGTTTTTGAAGATAAACCTGCGGCCGCTCCAGTGGAGCCTGCCGTTTCTCACGATGAAGGCGAAGTGCCCGATTGGTTGAAGGCTGTCTCTTCGCAAGCCCCCGTTTCTGAAGAGAAACCTGCCGCCCCGGCGGAGCCTGCCATTGTGCCTGACTGGCTCACTTCATTCAAGACTGAGTCGCCCGAGGCGAAACCTGTTTTTTCTGCGGATGAAACCGACTCGCTCTCTGCCGTCAAAGAACCTTCGGGCGGGGAGCTCGACGAACTTTTTACCGACCTGCCCGACTGGCTTTCGAAGGTGGATGAGACAGCGCTTCCGCCAACCGCGCCGGCGCCCATCACAAACACGGATGCGATTGCGCCCGGCGAATTGCCTTCGTGGGTGCAGGCCATGCGACCGGTGGATTCAGCCACTCCCTCCTCTGCTGAGACTCTTTCCAGCGACCGCACGCTCGAGTCGCGCGGCGCGTTGGCTGGTTTGCATGGGGTGCTTCCGGCGGTGCCGGGATTTGCGCCCGCGAGCAAGCCAAAGTCGTATTCGATCCGTTTGCAAACAAGCGAGGAACAGCAGTCCCAGGCTTCGTTGCTGGAACAGATCCTTGCGGCGGAGACCGCTCCTGTTCCCATCTCGTCATCTCCTGTGCTGAGGAGTTCGCGGGGGTTGCGCCTGTTCCTTGCCATTTTGTTTTTCCTGATTTTGCCGGTGGTGATGGTCTTTCGCATCCCAGTTTCTGCCCTGCCGGCAACCACACCGTTGCCGCCGGTGAGCGCGGCATTGAGCGTGGCTCAACTCCTGCCGGAAGGCGCGCCGGTGCTGGTGGCCTTCGATTACGAACCCGCCCGCGCGGGAGAGATGGAAGCCGCCGCCGCGCCGATGTTCGACCAGATGTTGTTACTGCACCATCCGCGTTTTGTTTTTGTTTCCACCGGCGAATCCGGCGCGATGTTGGCCGAACGCTTCATTTCGACCGGTCCGCTGGCGGGGCATCAATATCAGCGTGGGGTCGAATATATGAATTTGGGCTACCTGCCCGGCGGACAAATGGGCATCTATGCCTTTGCGAAAAACCCGCGCGAAACCACGCCATATTTGTTCTCCAAAATTCCCACAGAAGGGGTCTTGCTGGATTTGACCTTCGCCCCTGCCTGGACGGTGGAGCCATGGAGCGGCATCACTTCACTTTCGCAATTTGCGGCGTTTGTCATCGTCACCGACAATGCCGATTCCGCCCGTGTGTGGATCGAACAAACGACATCAACACGCGGGACGA
>JBBIUO010000338.1:3876-4710 GCA_037440205.1 Chloroflexota bacterium | reverse complement strand
CCCGCCCGGACAAGCGGAACAATATTTCCAATATTACAATCCTGAAACGGGTTTATCCCTCACATATTCCGATGCCTTCGCACCCATGCTCCCCGTGACCGGCAATTACAAAATCACGCCCGAACTTGCGCTCTACCTCAACGACAACGACACCTACATAAAAACGAATCTCGGCGAAGCCTATCTCTTCATCGGTTCCAGCGCAGACCCGCAGATCGTTTCCACCTGTACCGATCCAAACCCGAACGGCGGCGGCCCCGAGCAAATCATCGGGGACGAAGTCGTCAACGGATTTACGTTCGTCCATTCCACGTCGTCGGGCGTGGGAGCGGGCAACATCTACGAACAGGAAATCTATCGCACGAACTACAACAACGTTTGCTACGAAGTGATCTACTACCTGCATTCCTCGAACATCGGCAACTATCCGCCCGGCGCAGTCACCGAATTCGACAGGAACGCCATCATCCAAAAACTCTACGGCGTCTTTTCGACCTTTGCGATCAAATAGTGGAAGGCTTCGCCCCGCTTCCCGCTCCCCGACGCCTGATCCTGTTCCAAAAAAACATTCCCCGCGCCGACAGCGATGGATGCTGTAAAATAAATATCGTAATCGCGCGTAGTTGGCGTTCTCTAACGCCAACGGGCGCGCGCCCAAAGGAGAAGCCATGCCCCATTTAGTCCGTGATTGGATGTCCAGCCCCGTTGTTGTTGTAGACCCCGATACAAGCGTTTCCTATGCCATGACGCTCATGCGCCGCCGCAACATTCACAGCCTGGTGGTGGATGTCAGCGAGGAGAACCCGTCCTATGGCATTGTCACCACCACCGACG
>JBBIUO010000338.1:0-3850 GCA_037440205.1 Chloroflexota bacterium | reverse complement strand
ACCGCAACCCGGCCGAAACCACCGTACGCGAGATCATGTCCGGGCCCATCGTCACCGGCCGCGCCGACTGGACGTTGATGGAATGTTCGCAGTTGATGCAAAAACATAAAATCCATCACCTGCCCATCGCAGATGAAAGCGGCGCGTTGATCGGCCTCATCTCTGCCACGGATATTTTTATGTCGGTTGAAGAGCAGGGCTGGGAGACTGAAAAATAACGGGGATGATGTAAAATTGACGCATGACGACAAGGAAATATTATGTTGTGTGGAAGGGAAGAAAGACCGGTATCTTCACCACCTGGGCCGATTGCGAGAAGCAGGTGAAGGGCGTGGTCGGCGCGCAATACAAGGCGTTCGGTAGTGAAGCCGAAGCCGATGCCGCCTTCCTCAAACAGTATGAAGATTACAAGGGAAAAGCCTCCTCGCACGGCAAATGGAAGATGGCAAGCACGAAACCGGCGCTTCCCTCCATTTGCGTGGATGCGGCCTGCGACGGTTCGCCGGGCAAACTGGAATATCGCGGCGTGAACACGGAAACCGGCGAGGAGGTCTTCCACGCGGGACCCTACGCCGGCGGGACGAACAATGTGGGCGAGTTCCTGGCAATCGTCCATGCGCTGACGTGGCAGGCGAAGCACAACATGCACGTTCCGATCTATTCCGACTCGGAGAATGCCATTGCCTGGGTTGCCACGGGCGTTTGCAAAACGAATTTGAAACATTCCTCGAAGAACGCGGTTCTCTTTGCCATTCTCCGCAGTGCGGAAAACTGGCTGGCCGAGAACGAACTGCCGGAAGACAAGATTCTCAAATGGGATACCGGGATGTGGGGTGAAAACCCCGCAGATTTCGGGCGCAAGTAAAAATGATAGGCAAAAACGCTCCCTGCGCCGTCCCCGGCGCAGGATTCGCCGCCGAGGCTTGCACTGAGCCTGTCGAAGTGACGGCAGCTTGAGCGAGTTGATTTCCGGCGCAAGTAAAAATTCATTTTTGGCGGGCAGGCTTGGGGTCTGGTTGCGAGGCGAGTGGTTCATCTTGAAATGGTTATCCTCCTCCGTTCGATTCATGCGCATTGGCAGGATGGAAGTCCGATTCCATTTTTCCATCGTATTCAGTTTGTTCATCACGTATTTCATCTTCCGTCCCGTTGACCTGCGAAGCGCCGTCCTTGCCTTCCTTTGGCTGGCGGGATTTATCCTGTGCATTCTCCTGCACGAACTAGGACACGCGCTTGCGGCGCGGCTGGCGGGCGTGGAAGTGAAAAGCATCATCATCTGGCTGTTGGGCGGATTGACGAACCTGAGCCACAAACCCGAAAGACCCCTTCATAACTTTGTCATCTCGGCGGCGGGTCCGCTGGTGAACATGCTGTTGACGTTCTTATTCGTGGCGGGGTACATCCTGTTGTATTTCTTTGCGCCACACGAAATCGGTCCGCCGCTTTTTCTCTGGGTACAGATGTTCGCCAGGTTATGTTTCTCGCTTGCGCTTTTGAATGTCGTTCTGGTCGTGTTCAATCTTCTGCCGATCTATCCGCTCGACGGCGGGAACATCCTGCATGCGGTGTTGGATGGGTTGTTTGGCAGGAGCAACGCCGACCTCATCACCATGCTGGTGAGCATCCCCGTTTTGTTGTGCCTGGTTGTATTTGCCGTCATCACGCACGATTATCTTTTGCTGGCCTCCTGTGTGTTGATCGGACTTGCCATCGGCACGTTGAACCGCACTGTTTTGCGGAAGATCAATCTGGGTGTGAATTATCTTTTCAAACGTTCGGGTTATCATTATTTGCAGGGAGATTTCGAACGCGCCGCGCAGTTATTCACCCTTGAAATTGACCGCGAACCCGAACAGCCGAATCATTATCTGGCGCGCGCGGCCTGTCACCTGAACATGGCTCAAACGGAGCGCGCGCTTGCGGACATCGAACGCGCCATCAAACTCAACCCGAAGAGTTTCGTCGCTTTGCAGTTGCGCGGGGAGTTGTATTCCATGGACAAGGAGTACGAAGCCGCGCTTGATTATTTTTCCCGCGCGCAGGATCTCAACCCGCACTGGCCTGTTCCGCACTTTGACCGCGCCTCCATCCTGATGGATAAAGGAGAATATGAGTCTGCGCTGGCGGAGTTGAACAAGGCGATTTCGATGACCTCGCAGTTCTCGCTTTTTTACATGGTCCGCTCGCTGGTGCATTTCAAACTGGGGAATTTGGACGCCTCCCACAAGGATCAGGATGCCGCGATTCGTCTTTCTGAAAAGGATGCGTTGACCATTTCCGCCCTCAACCTGACCCTTTACGAAGGCTACCTCGATTGGGCGGAGGATTACTACGGGCGCGCGATTGCCAAACTGCCGCGTTCGTTTTACGCCCGGCAGGGACGCGCCGACTCGTACCGCATGAACAACGAACACGAAAAAGCCATCGCCGATTACACGCGCGGGATCGAGATCAATCCCCGCGAGGCGCTGTTGTATCTGGGGCGCGGAAAAAGTCATCAGGCGCTTAATCGTGTCGAACAAGCCGCTGCGGATTTTCGTCAGGCTGCGATGACCACGGATAAGTTACACTTGAAGAGGCAGGCGGAGGAGTTGTTGAAAAACATTTAGTTTAATTCGTTGGTCGAGTAGCGCAAAGCGCATATCGAGACCAACAGTACAGGAGATTTCATGAAAACGGCCCTCCTCGTCATTGACATCCAAAACGACTACTTCCCCGGCGGCAAGATGGAATTGGTGAATCCGCTCGAAGCCGCGAAGAAGGCGTACATGCTCCTGCAATGCTTCCGCGAGCATGGCGGGCATCACGTCCATATTCAGCATATTGCCATCAAACCCGATGCAACGTTTTTCGTGAAAGGAACCCCCGGCTCGGACATTCACGATTCCGCCGCGCACTTCGAAGGTGAGCCGATTGTGTATAAGCATTACCCCAACTCCTTCCGCGAGACGAACCTGCTGGAGATGCTGAAAGGCTGGGGAATCGAACGGATCGTCATCACCGGCATGATGAGTCACATGTGCGTGGATGCCACCGCCCGCGCCGCCGCCGATTTCGGTTTCAAGGTCATCGTCGCCGAGGATGCCTGCGCCACACGCGATTTGAAATTCGGCGAAACGACCATCCCTGCCGATCACGTCCACAAAGCCTTCATGGCCGCGCTCAAATCCTACGGCGATGTGATGAAAGCGGACGAGGTCATTGCATTGCTGGCAGGGGAACTCGTAACTCGTAACTCGTAAATCTCATGACACTATTGGATCCCGAAAAACAAAAACAAGCCAAACAATACTCCCGCCTCAGCCGCCGCCTCTGGCTGGTTGGCGCTCTCTTCAGCGCCATTTACGCCCTCGCATGGCTCTTCCTCGGCTGGAGCAGTTCCCTCCGCGCATGGCTCACAACACTGATGACTGATCACTGGTCACTACCCACTGGCTCCGACTGGATCGTCATCGCCCTCTACATCGCCGTCTTTGGCGGCCTATCAGCCATCCTCACCCTGCCCCTCAGTTACTACAGCGGATTTGTCCTGCCGCATCGCTTCGGTCAATCGAATCAATCCTTCAAAGACTGGGTCATGGACGGCTTGAAAGGATTCGCCATCGGCGCGCCCGTCGGGTTGATCCTGCTCGAGCCGATCCTCGGCGAGGGCGGTGTCGTCCCGCTGAGCGAGGAGCTCGTCGCCGCTGCCGCGGCGCTCTCGCCCCTCCTCTGCCTGGACGAGATCCAGACCGGGGTCGGGCGCACCGGCTCCTTCTTCGCCTTCGAGCAGCTCGGCGTCCGCCCCGACCTCGTCACGCTCGCGAAGGGTCTCGCGAACGGGCTCCCTGTGGGCGCGCTGCTGGTGGCC
>JBBIUO010000337.1:3001-4713 GCA_037440205.1 Chloroflexota bacterium | reverse complement strand
TGAGAAGACGCGGCACGTGCCGCCGGGGAACAGGCAGTGAGAAACGCAAGGAAGGCAACGAGGCAGGCGATGTTTCGATTCATGAAGTGTGGAGCAAGTTTACCAAACAGTCACACCTTTCCCGTCCTGTTTGCTATTTTCTCCCAAACACAACCCCGGGGATGAGCATCGGCGTTTTGCGTTTGTACTCCGCGTAGGATTCGCCAAAATCACGCAAAAGTTTTCGTTCTTCAAAATACGTGCCGACCAAAATGTACAGCGTCGCGCCGACGTAGACCGTGAGCATGTTTTGTGTCATGATCGAAGTCAGCCAGATGAACAGCAGGCTGAATGTGTAAAGCGGATGCCGCACAACGCGATACAACCCGCGCGTGACCAGATCGCCCGGTTTTTCCTTTTCAAACAACTGACGCAAGCCGACGAAGGAAAGTGAATCCGTTTGCAGAAAGGCGATCAACAGCATCAGCAGGGCAAACAACTGTCCGCCAAACATCACCAAATTCCACGGCGAAGGGATTTGATAGATCGGCTGGTCGGGCAGGGTTCGCATCAAATACAGAATCGGGGCGAAACTGACGACGGAAAAAATATTGTAGGCGAGGCGGTAGAAATCCATCTCGCCGATTTTCAGGCGGAACAGGTCCTTTGCCAGATGGGAGGCGAGGAAGGAATGCACAGCGCCCCACATTGCGAGGGCAAGCAGAAGAATGAAGATACTCATTGTAGTAATGTCCTTTAACGAGTAGTGACGACTTGAAGTCGTCACTGCCTTACCGCATTATGTCGTTGCGAGGAGGGCGTTCGCCCCGACGAAGCAACCTCCATGTAGCAGGAGATTGCTTCGGGATTTCGACGCTGCCGCGTCTCAACCCTCGCAATGACAATATCATTCCGCGCCAAAGGCCGGGAGTTCGATCACCTCATCGCCAGATTGGACGAGATAATATGGCTTCCATGCCACGCCGAAGAGATTGACGTAAACATCCGTCTTTTTGGGCTTGACGCTCACCTCGCTGATGTCGTTGACCACGCTTCCCCAACGGTCGTTGATCTCATTGACGATTTCTTCGCGCTGACGCTGGAGATCGGCGATATCATTTTTGTATTGCGTGATGGCATCTTCCGATTCGCGAACATCTTCCTTTGCGTTTTGCGCCATGCGAAGTTTGGATACAGGCGTTGAAAGACTCTTTTTGCGTCCAAGGCCAAAGAAACCGGCGACCGTTTCCACTCCATTGAGACCCGCTTCGATATTGCGGTTTCTCAAATCTTCCTGATCCTGGCGAAGTTCGCGTTCTTCCCGCATTAATTTATCTTCGACGCTTTTGATCTTCTTGTCAATCGCGGAGGTCTTCTTGTCAATTTCAGCGTCGCGGGCATCGCGGGCGGTGTCGGCGCAGGTTTTCATAAACTCAGCCTGACTGACATCGGGCCCGGCAAACACTTTGAGCGCAAGATTCGCACGAGCCGTAACCTCCGAGTTGCGGAGGACCCAGTCGGTGAAATCTTTTTGCAGGGCGGTCATTAATTTTGAATCGTTCAGCGGCGCGTCAATGGTTCCGAAGCGGGCGGAGGCAACGGGCATGGATTCCACTTTATCCAATGAAGGGCCGCTGTATGAAAACTCATCCCAGCGGACGATGCCGCGGCGGTCGAGCGAATCCACGAGGGCGGCTTTGACAATTTCGGAGTCCACGCCATATTTGCGGTCG
>JBBIUO010000337.1:0-2953 GCA_037440205.1 Chloroflexota bacterium | reverse complement strand
TAGACGATTCCTTGAATCATGGCTTGTGTGGGCATGGCGCGCCCGGCAGATTGGAATGCTTCTGGCAGGCTGTAATTCTGCGGGAGGAAGTATTCGCGGATGCCGGTGGGGAGGGAGGGTTTGGTGGTCGTTCCGTTTGATTGGGAATTGACGATTGACGACTGACGATTGACGATTGGCTGTGGCGCAACAGGTTGACTGGTGACTGTTGACTGATTACTAGGCACTGCAACTGGCTGCAGGGATTCAACAGAAGGCTGAGGGGCAGATTCCTTTCTCGAAACAGGAGCAGGCGTCGGCGCGGCGCGAAGCGTTGCTCCAGCGCTCGCCAAATCATTGAGAGCGGGAATCTGCGCTCGAGTCATCGGACCCGCTAGAAAATTCATCGCCCAACGGCTTTGAATCAACATAGGCATTTTTTCGTGGACGTTGTGCATGACGAAGACGCGCTTGCCGAGGGAGGAAATGAGTTTATCCATCGCGGCGCGGGGGATGCCGCCTGCGGCGCTTTCGAGACCGTCGAGCAGGCGGTTCTTGTCGCGCTCGGTTTGGAGTTTGCCAATGAGCCATGTGCCTGTGTTGGAGAGGGCTTTGTAATCCATGTCCACCGGGTTTTGCGTGGCGAGCAACAGGCCAAGGCCAAACGCGCGCGCCTGTTTCAACATGCGAAGCAGTGGGCCTTTTGAAGGCGGCACGGCCGTGGGCGGAAGGTAGCCGTAGATTTCATCCATGTAGAGCAGGGCGCGCAGGGCGGCGGAGCCTTTTTGTGTGCGCATCCATGTTTCGACGGCGGAAAGCAAAAGCGTGACGAAGAACATGCGCTCGCCATCGGAAAGATGGGCAAGATAAAAAATGCTGTGACGCGGTTTGCCATCGGGCATGAAGAGCAGGTTTTGCACATCGAGTGATTCGCCTTCGCGCCAGGTCTCGAACGCGGGCGCGGCGAGGATATTGTTCAAAACCATCGCAAGTTCCATGCGGTCTTTTTGCGGGAAGAAGGTGTCGACGGGGAATGCGCCGAGTTTATCGAACGGGGGAGTTTGGGTTTGCAGAATCAGTTCGGTGAGATCGAGGTCCCTGCCTTCGCTCCAGTGTGCTTCAAAAATATTGGAAAGCAGGATGTGCTCGCGCGAACGAAGGGGATCGATGTCATTCATGCCGACGAGGCCAAGCAGGGCGGTGACAGTGCTGGAAATTCGTTCACGCAGGACCTCGCGATTGGTCTCCCAATCCAGGCCTGGTGCGGCGAGTGAAGAGAGCACGCTGACAGGAATGCCTGAATCGGAGCCAGGTGTGTAAATTGCAAATTGCGTGGCGTTCTTCAAAGCAAGCAAGCGCTCCTTGCCAATGCCCCATTCGGCAAGACCTTCGCGCCAGGATTCCGCGGCTTCTCCTGCCGCTTTTTCCAGAGTAACGCCGGCACGACGTACGATTTCGGGATCGATCCATGGCTGGAAATCCTGCGGGAGCAGATCGGGGAAATGCAAAAGCAGATTCGTCAAATCACCCTTGGGGTCAATGATGATGGCGGGGATGCCTTGCAAGGCGGCTTCCTCGAGCAGGGCAACGCATAGACCGGTTTTGCCGGAGCCGGTCATGCCGGTGACGACGGCATGAGTCGTCAGGTCGGCGGGATCGTATTGGACGGGATTGGTTGTAACTTTGGCGGTCTTTGCATCGAAAAGTCGGCCAAGGTAGAAATTTGAATCTGGCATGGGTTCTCTCCTGAATAGAACGTGCGTGCTACACGGCAAATGTACTCCATTTTATACCAAAGTGCAACTTAAAAAACGACAGACATGTTTATTCGCATGATGTATGGAGCCGGACACCCGGAGGTCATTGACTCTGAAAGCATGCGTTTGAAATTAAGGTAAAATAGAAATCGCCGGGGCGATGGCGGAATCGGCAGACGCAATGGACTTTAACAATTTGAGCACCAGGGCAGGAAACTCCCTGTGTGAATTCGGTCAAACTCGGGGAAACCTTCGATAAACGATGGTAATCCCGAGCCAAGCTTCTTGCTGATAGGCAGAATATTGAACTCCTTTGTCCTGATTGTCATTCACTGACAAACAATTATCGAGGAAGCAAGAAGAAGGTGTAGAGACTTGACGGCCGAGACCTAAAGTGGACAACCATGGTCAAGAGAAAGTCCAGACTACAAACCTCCAAGTGAGGGTGGCGCAAGCCATAGTAGCAAGAAAATCCATCGGTGGCAACACCGTGAGGGTTCGACCCCCTCTCGCCCCACTGCTTTCATGTCGTTGCGAGGAGGGCGCTCTTCCCCGACGAAGCAATCATTAAACAAGAGACTGCTTCGGCGAAGAACGCCTCGCAGCGACATTTGCATCTGACCTGAAAGGCAACCATGTTCTTCACACGTCAGCAACTGGAAGAGATCGAAGATAAAAGCCTTGCCTCGTATGGAATGCGAAGCAAGGACTCGAAGGGCCGCGCCTATCTGGATAGCGAACCGGATTACCGCACCTCCTTTCAACGCGACCGCGACCGAATCCTGCACACCACCGCGTTCCGCCGCTTGGAATACAAGACGCAGGTTTTCATCAATTTTGAAGGCGACCACTTCCGCACCCGCCTCACCCACACGCTGGAAGTTGCCCAGATCGGCCGGACCTTGGCCCGCGCTTTGGGAGCAAACGAAGACCTCGTCGAAGCCATCTGCCTCGCCCACGATCTCGGTCACTCGCCGTTTGGACATTCAGGCGAAGTGGCGCTTGCGCGATTGATGAAGGAATTCGGCGGCTTCGATCACAACAAACAGTCGCTTCGCATCGTGACCGAACTCGAACAGCGATACCCGGAATTCCCCGGCCTGAACCTCACCTGGGAAGTGCGCGAAGGCATGGTCAAGCATGAATCGGAATACGACATTTCCGATGCGCGCGATTTCAACCCCGACCTGCGCGGGAACCTCGAAACGCAGATCGCA
>JBBIUO010000336.1:0-4728 GCA_037440205.1 Chloroflexota bacterium | reverse complement strand
TTTTTTGAAGGAGAATCTCAAAGATGTCTCGATGGATTCGCTCGGGAATGTGTACGCGCGATTGCCCGGCCAGCAGAAGAAGGCCAAACCGTTGATCGTCTCTGCTCATTTGGATACTGTCTTTCCAATCAGTACCAGTTTACAGGTCAGGAAAGAAGCGGGGAAAATCGTCGCACCGGGAATCGGGGATAATTCGCTGGGAGTCGCGGCGCTGTTCGGAATCCTCTGGTCGTTGCGCGAGAGGGAGATCACAACGAAGCACGATATCTGGTTTGTGGCGAATGTGGGCGAGGAGGGACTCGGCGATTTGCGCGGGATGCGCGAGGTAGTGGAGCGATTCGGCAGGAATGTGATCGGCTATCTTATTTTGGAGGGGCTGGCGCTGGGACATGTGTATCACCGCGCGATTGGCGTGAGGCGGTATCGGGCGAGCGTCAAAACCGCGGGCGGACATTCCTGGTCGGATTATGGCAAGCCTTCGGCGGTGCATGAACTGGCGAATCTGGTTACGCAGTTGACGGCAATCCGTTTGCCGCGCGAGCCGCGCACCACGTTGAATGTCGGCACCATCGGCGGCGGGACGGGAATCAACGTGCTGGCCTCCGATGCCCGCTGTGAGTTGGACTTGCGCTCGGAAGATCCCAAAACGCTGTTGAAGTTGATCCATGAAGTGGAGGATCTGTTCAAACATGCGGATCGCCCCGGCGTGAAAACGCTGGCGGAGATCATCGGTGAACGCCCCGCGGGTGAAATCCCTGCGGATCATTCGCTGGTGCAACTTGCTTTGACTTGCATCCGCGAGCAGGGATTGGATGCAACACTCACCGCAGGTTCCACCGATGCGAACATTCCGTTGAGTGCGGGCATTCCCGCCGTTGTGATGGGAATCACCACCGGCGGCGGCGCGCATACTCCGCAGGAATTCATGGATGTCGAGCCAGTGGGGAGAGGGTTGGAGAGTGTGGTGAGGTTTGTGGAGTTGGTGGGGTAGTTGGGTGGTTTGGTCGTTTGGTCGCCCTGCCCACGCAATCAAGAGCCGCATTGCACAAAACAAAAACTTCCGAAGTCGTTTCACCTCGGAAGCCTGTTTACCAGCAACTGATTACTGTTCACTGACAACTTTTCCCCATTCGTCCTTCATCCTTCTTACTTCAATCCCAGTATCTCATACACGCCCAGCGGCTGGGTTTTGCCTTTCACGGCCATGTCTGCGTGAGGTTTGGCATTCACTTCCTTCTTGACGTACTCGTAGGCATCGCGGCTGATGAGGATCTGGTTCCTGGCGGAATTTTCCTGAATGCGTTTGGCGGTGTTGACCGCGTCGCTGATGGCGGTGTATTCAAGCCGCTTTTCGGTGCCGATCAAACCGAGCACGGCGTCGCCGCAGTGGATGCCCACGCCAAAGGATAAATGAGATTCGGGAGGCAGTTCCTTGTATAAATTCTCCACCGATTCACGGATGAGCAGCGCGGTCTTCACGGCGCGTAACGTATGATCGGGCTGGGGGACGGGGGCGTTGTACCAGGCCATGATCGCATCGCCCATGAATTTATCAATGGTGCCTTCCTGGGCCAGCACGGCCTCCGCCATGGAAGCAAGGTAGCGGTTCAGGATGCTGACCAATTTTTCCGCATCCTGTTTTTCACTGAACGACGTGAATCCGCGAATATCGGCAAACAGCGTGGTGATATTCGTGCGCTTGCCGCCGAGTTGCAGGCTGTTCGGGTCGAGTTGTTCGATCACCGCAGGCGAAACCATGCGCTCGAAGAGTTTGCGCTGGGCTTCGAGTTTCTTGCGTTCGGTCAGGTCATCCAGCACAATGGCGAGACCCTGGGTCTTTTGTCCCGCATCCTTCAGCGGGGAGAGGTTGAAGCGCCAGTCCACCACGCCGCGGTCGGGCAGGTGATGGCTGATCTCCAAATCCACAATGGCGGCATCCTTTTCGCGGACTTCGACAAGGCGCGGCTCCAACTCCATTGAAACAGAAGCAAGCATATCGTTAAGAGAATGACCGATCATGTCGCTCGAAGAGGAACCGAGAATTTGTTCCGCGGCGCGGTTGGCGAGGGTGACCTGGTTTCCGATGTCAGCTGTGATCACGCCGCTGGTGATGGAGGCGAAGACGTTATCCATCAGGTTCTTGAGTTCGGTCACTTCTTCGAGGGTTTTCTTGAGCGAGGAGAACAAACGCGCGTTGTCGATCGCGACCGCGGCCTGGTTGCCAAAAGCGACGAGCAGGTTCCGCTCCGATTCAGCGAAGATGCCGGTGCGGATGCGGTTATCGGCGTAGATGACGCCGATCAAATCGTTTTTGACCTTCAGCGGCACGCACAAAATGGAACGCAGGTTGAAGGCCACGATGCTTTCCTGCCCGGCGAAGCGCTGATCCTCCTGCGCGTTGGTGGTAATGAGCGGTTCGCCCGATTCGATGACGCGCCCCACCACAGAGCGGCTCACGGTCAACTCGGAGGAGTTGATGGATTCCATTTCCCAGTTGCGCGCGATGCGCGTGACCATCTTGCCGTTCTCGTCGCGGAGCATGAGGAATCCGCGCTCGGCTTTGGTGAGGCGCACGATGTTATCCATCACGATGCGCAGCACCTCGTCGAGTTCGAGCGAGGAGTTGACCACCTGTCCCACGTTGGCGAGGGCGAGCAGGTTGTTGTGCTCCTGTTGAAAGGCTTCGATCTTTTCGCCGATCTGCATCAGCGACGATTCGATGTGGCGCAGATCCTCTTCCGTGTTTTTGGGAAACCGGATTCTGGCTTCCTCCAATTCGGCGCGGATCTTGCCGGTCTGTTTGCCGAGGGTTTGTAATTGCTGGGGAATGGTGGTAGGTTGGGTATCTTCGTTCATAGGGGTTACCGTAACTGATTATAACGGGTATCCAGCGAACGCAAGGATTCTTTTATACGAATTTGCCATGTCTTAAGTAGGATAAGCGCCGCCGCCTTTCTCGCCGCGGAGAGGTTCCCCGCGCGCGGGGTGTAGACCGCGGTCTGGTATTCGTGCAAAAGCGAGGCAGTTTGCGCTTCGGCGGAGGGCAGGCGTTCGATCAGTGCCTTTGCCCGCTCCTGTGAAGTGACGTGAAGAGGCTGTGGGTGGCCGAGCCAGTACAGGCTGATGTTGACAACCTGGAACGTCCGCTCGATGGGGGAGAGCATTCTCCAGCGAATCCAGCGGGTCAACCAGCGCGGCGGGGTGTTCCCGCTTTTTGTGTATCTTTCTGCCAGGTAGACCGGCAAACGGTCGTCGAGGGAATAACGGCGGGTGACAAAAACGCCCAGCGCGATTCCCAAGGCCATGAGCGTATAGAGCAGGATGGCCTTGTACAGTTGGATTCGATCTTCTTTCGCGGAGGCGCTGTTCCCTGTTGTGGAAAGATCGGGCGGCTCCTGCAAAAGCGGCGGCACCAGCGGGTTCGCAGCCGGAGTCTCTTCGAGGGCGGGTTCGGGCGTTGCGCCGGGCGCGAGTTCATCCCTCGTTTCTGCGCGCACGATGGGAGATTGATTGCCGGTGGGTTCAAATTCCACCCAGCCGACGCCGGGGAAATACACTTCGGGCCAGGCGTGCGCGTCTTCGAACGTGACGACGTATCGTTCATCTATTTCGTTGAATGTGCCTTCCGCAAACCCCACCGCCATGCGCGCCGGGATGCCGATGGAACGGAGCATCAACACCTCTGCGCTGGCGTAATACATGCAGAATCCCTTTTTGTAATCGAACAAAATCCACAGCACGGGGTCCTTGTTTTCCGGGGGAGTCTCTGTGATCTCGGCGGTGTATTTGATTTCGTTTCTCAGGTAGGCGGTGATGGCCTGCGTTTTATCGAAGGGATTGTCGTATTGCGCGGTGATCTCCTCCGCGAGTTCGCGCAACGCCGGGGCAATGTTTTCGGGGATTTGCAGATACCGTTCCGTGACCCATTCTGGATAATCCGCGCCGGCAAGACGAAGTTCATCCTGCGTCGGGTCGGCGATCAATGCGCGGACCGTGTACCTGCTCCCGCTTGCGACGGCCGGGGTGCTGGTCCAGGCAGTGACGTCCCGGAACGCCGGCGAAATTTCTGTGGAGGTGATCGTTCCTTCGCGGCTGGCCCAGATCATTTCCGCAGGCCCATACAGCAGGCTTTGACTCGTCACATTGTTGATGAAGGTGAATTCCATTTCATGGCGGTTCTCCGGGTATTCCACCGCCACTTCGTCGGTATCCGGCACGAAAGGACTGCTCGAATTGGAAAGCGTCGTCCAATGACCGTTGACGTACAGATCGTAGATGCGGCCTTTCCAGTAATTTCGGATCGGGACGAAATCGCTTTCCTTCACTGTGACGTAGAACACCGGCGTATCGCCAACCGCCGCCTGCTGGCCGAGTGAAAGTTCGCCGCTGTAAAAATCTCCGTTGGAGTTGCTCCCTGCATAAGGCGATTCCAACGCGCTGACCGCATCGGAGAGTCTCTCGAAGATGGGGTCTGAAAAATCGCGCCACGCCTGCGCCGCCGGTTTGACCTTCGTAATCCAGCCGGGGATGGACCACGCGACAAAAACCGTGATCGCGGCCACGGTCAACGCGCCCCGTTCGAGGTTGTTGATGGTTTCAGCCGTCAGCAGAAAACGGGATTTCTTCCAGCGGATCTGGTTTTCGAGAAAATACAACCTTCCCAACAAAAGCAATGCCGCAAAGAGATAAAACGCCAGCGCCCAAATGCGGCGTGATTCCGAAGACGGG
>JBBIUO010000335.1:0-4782 GCA_037440205.1 Chloroflexota bacterium | reverse complement strand
CAAAAGCGTCCTTGATTATCCCGTCTTCCTCGGGGTTGACTTCATTTTCTCCGCGTTCCTTCTTGCGGTCAGCGGCGGATCGCACAGCCCCTACTATCTCTACGCGCTGAGTCCCCTGCTGGCAGGGGCATTCTTTTTTCAAGTGCGCGGCGCGTTATTGGCATCGCTCATTTTCACTCCGTTATACGTGACGGCAAATTCATTTCAATCTCAACAACCATCCGATGCCGTTGTCTTTGTCACACAACTTGCAGGCATCTGGTTCATCCCCGTTTTATTTGCATATCCCTCCACCCTGCTCAAATCCGTCAATCAGGCGAATGAGAATCTCGCCAATGCCCACCGCCAGTTGGAGATCATCCACGACCTCACCATTTTACTCCAGGCGGCGCCCGATCTTATCTCCGTGCAGGAGCGTGTGCTGGGCGCCGTAACCACCGACCTCGGTTTCTCAAAAGCGGTTGTGGCAATGGTTGATCCTGCGCGTGAAGAAATTGGCGGCTGGATGCTCTATCCTTCGGATAAATCCTTTCCGCACACCAAATCGCTTCCGCTCAAATCGGAAAACGGCGAAGTCATAAAAGCCCTGCTCAATCGAAACAGCTTCACAAGCGATGGGCAAACGCTCATTCGAGACACGCAACTTAACGACTGGCTCGACCGGGAGAGATGGTTCGTGCTTCCTCTTTATTTGAGGGAACACCCTGTAGGGATTTTGCTGGTCGAAGAATCTGGACTCACCAAAGAGCGCGAATCCACGCTGATGACGGTTGCGAATCAGGCCGCCCTCGCGCTTGGTACCACCATCCTGTGCATTGACCGCGCCCGACGCCTCGCCATCGAAACCGAAAGGAACCGCATCGCCCGCGACATCCACGATACCGTCGCCCAATCGCTCTTCGGCATCGTCTACTCACTCGACGCATGTATCACCATGCTCCCCGGAAAAGCGGACGATGTAAAGAAGGAGCTTATCGAACTCCGTTCCCTTGCCAACAGCGCGCATGATGAAGTCCGCCGCTCCATTTTTGATTTGTGGCCCTCCGCATTGACCATCGAACTCTTCATGGCAGACCTGACAAATTATGTCAGCAGTTGTTGTCGTCCGCGGCCATTCAGCATCATCTTCAGCAACAACGGCGATTTCAACTCCCTGTCCTCGGGCATGAGAAGGACCGTTTATCGCATGGCGCAGGAAGCGCTGGCAAACTCCGCGCGGCACTCGGGGTCACAGTCTGCGCGGTTATGTCTGACCGTGACAGACGACGAAGTCTATCTTGTCATTTCAGATGAAGGCAAAGGCTTCGATCCCTCCATTGCCCTGTCGCGCAGTCAGAGCCGCGAGCATTTTGGCTTGCGCGGAATCCAGGAACGCGCCCGCGCCCTGGGCGGCGATTGCGAGATCGTCAGCCGGCCAAACATGGGCGCGCGGATCATGATCAACCTTCCAATTAATGGAAAACACCACAGTTGAGTTTAGAAATATGAACACAAATCCTTTACAGCGAATCTTTTATTTGATCAGCCGCATCGGCGCGACCGCCGGCGAGACTGAGGACATGCGTTTGCAAAGAAATTTATTGTTGATTGGCACGCTTATGTTCATCCTTGCCGGCGCACTGTGGGGGGTGACGTATATGTTCTTTGGCGAATTTCCTGCCGGCAGCATTCCCTTTGGCTACTCCGTTTTTTCCGCCTTAAGCGTCGCCATGTTTGCCGTCACGCGGCGTTATCGCCTTTTCCTTTTCAGCCAGCTTCTGCTTATTTTGCTTCTCCCGCTTTTCCTGATGATGGCGCTGGGTGGTTTTATCAACTCGAGCGCAGTGATCCTGTGGTCGTTCATTTGTCCATTGGGCGCATTGCTGTTCGATGAGCCGCGTAACGCGCCGCGATGGTTTCTCGCATACCTGGGCGTGGTGGTCCTGAGCGGCATCATCCAGCCTTACGTACGCCTGACGAACGGCCTCTCTCCTGCAACGATCACCGCCTTCTTTGTGATGAACCTGATCGGCGTATGCACCCTTGTGTTTATTCTGGTCTCCTATTTTGTCGGGCAGAAAAATATCTTTCAGGAAAAAGCAGAGACGTTGTTGCTGAACGTGCTGCCGAAAGAGATCGCACAGATTTTAAAATACGAGAACCGCACCATCGCCGATCACTACGACGAAGCCAGTATCTTGTTCGCGGATATGGTCAATTTCACGCCGATGTCCGCCGAGATGAGCCCCGTTGCGATGGTGGAGTTATTGAACGAAATTTTCACGTACTTCGACGGCCTGGTGGAAAAATACGACCTGGAAAAGATCAAGACCGTTGGGGATTGTTATATGGTGGCGGCGGGGGCGCCGCGCCCGCGGGCAGACCACGCGCAGGCGCTCGTGAGGCTTGCCCTGGAAATGCGCGATTTCATCCATAGCCGAACGTTCAACGCCAGCCGCCCTGTGGATTTTCGCATCGGCATTAACACAGGCCCTGTTTTGGCCGGTGTGATTGGCCGCAAGAAATTCATTTACGACCTGTGGGGGGACGCGGTGAACATCGCCAGCCGCATGGAGAGTCACGGTGCGGGGGGCGCAATCCAAATTACACGCGCCACGTATGAATGTATCCGGGATGAATTCATCTGCGAGGCGCACGGAACCGTAAACGTCAAAGGCAAAGGGGAAATGGAAGTCTGGCATGTAAAAGGAACTGTTTTATGACCGAAACCAAAAACACAAATTACCTGTTTGTCATCAATGATTCCCCGTATGGAAACGAACGTCCCTACAACGCGCTGAGACTGGCCCTGAATCTTGTCAAACGCGAAGGGACAAATATCAGGGTCTTTCTGATGGGCGACGGAGTCAACTGCGCCATCGCGGGGCAGAAGACACCCGATGGATATTACAATGTCGAACGCATGTTGAGGTCACTGGCAAAACGAGGGGAAGTCGTAACGTGAGGCACATGCCAGGAGGCTCGCGGGCTCGAGCCTGAAAAACTTGTGGAAGGGGTGCAATCCGGCAGTCTGGACGTTCTTGGCGGGTGGACGATTGCGGCGGATAAGATATTGGTGTTTTAGTAATGCGCGCCATTGCATATCCCGGTATTGGAGGCGATCATATTGTCTGACCCCATTCGCATCCTCATTGTTGACGATCACGCCGTGGTCCGCAAAGGGTTGGCGATGGTCCTTCGTCTGGAATCAGATTTCGAGGTTGTGGGCGAAGCGGATAATGGACGAGTCGGTCTGGAAGCGGCAAAGAGTCTAAATCCAGATATCGTTCTCGTTGATCTCATCATGCCCGAAATGGACGGCCAGGAGATGGCGCTTGCCCTGCGAAAATCGAATCCGCGGATCAAGATCATGATGCTCACTGGCACCGAGGTGGATGACAGGGTCTTTGATCTCGTCGCGGCGGGCATCGAGGGATATGTCTTCAAGAACATCGAACCTGGCGAACTTGTGCGCGCCATCCATGCGGTAATCCATGGCGAGGCGGTGTTGCATCCCGACGTGATGAAGAAAGTTGTCGGAAGAGCGCGACCTCATCACGCCTCGAACATCCAGCTGACGCCGCGCGAATTGGAAATTTTGGAATACATGGCGACGCCAGGGACATACAAACAGATCGCGGGGCAATTGAACGTGAGCGAGGAGACGGTGCGAAGCCATGCAAAAAATATTCTGGAAAAAATGAAACAACCCAACCGCGCGCAGGCCGTGCTTTCTGCCATGCGGCTCGGTCTGATTAAATTGGACGAAAACAAATAATCTGTTTTATTTGAATCGGCCGCACGGTCCAAACAAACGAAATTCATGATTATCGAATACCCAGCCTGTCCCGACGGCAGGCTGGTTTGTTTGAATGTCCAACGCTTCGCCTGCATCAATGTGATACCACCCATCCGAAGTGCGTTCATGGACCTTGGCATATTGCCCCGCAATGAGGTAGGCAAAACTTTCAGAGGAAAGATCTGGCTCAGGATATACGCTGAGCGCTCCTGTCGTTTGTACGCCAAGCGTGCAGATGGTTTGAGGTGGAATTACGCCGGAGTAGACCGCTCCCCCATAGGCAAAGGATTGCGCCTGTCCATTGGAAGCGTATGCAAGCCCGCGCACCTCGGACCCGGAAAGATTCTCCGGCACAAGCCATTGTGTTGAGACACCATCGGATGGGTCAATATCGGTTCCGATCACCATCGGCAGGCCTGAAAAATCAAGCAGGGTGAAGTCGTATCGCGCGGCGCCTGGAGGCGGGTCATTCCATGTCAACGTGATCGTTGAGCCAGAGTCGAGGAAATAATTCCCTGCATCGCCAACGCCGGGGATGGATATAAATCCAACAGGTTCAACTGACCTAAAGAACTGCGGATCGGGAGTCACAACTTGAATCGGGCCTAAGGTCGAAGCGAGCACGGCAGTCTCTGTTGGAGGAACAGGCGCGGTCATTGAATTCCCGGCATTACAGGAGACCAGAAAGAGCGTCAACATAATTTGAAAAAATCCAATTCGGCTTACGGACATATTTCCTGATTATGGCTGGAATGGTCCCCACGTGATCGCCCAATCGCCGGGAACGAGCACATCCAATGCTCGAATCATGATCGTCATTGGTTCGCCGGTGAGATCGCCTTCAACAGAAAAACCGCTTGTGAATGGCAGGTTGGGATCCGGTATACCGCCGCCTCCACCACCCCCCATTGGAGGATGGTTGGGATCAATGAGAAGTGCGCCCACCACATCGCCCGAATCCGAAGACAGGACAAAATCAAAATTGTGAATCTCAGGGATGGGAT
>JBBIUO010000334.1:0-4817 GCA_037440205.1 Chloroflexota bacterium | reverse complement strand
AAAGATGCACATCAGCCCCGAACTCGGCGCAGACCCGTTGATCACCTCTGAAAACAGCAACTTCCTCGACAAAGACTGGGGAGGCATCACCCTTCCCATCCGCACCGCATCGGAAACCATCGGAGTGCTCGCTGTATCCATGCCGTCGCCGCACAAGATCGGGTCGAATCACATTCGGCTGGTCACAACGCTCACAGAGATCGCAGGCAATGCCATCTATCGCTCCAATCTATTTGAACGAAGCGAGGAACAGATTCGGCGTCTTACCACCCTGCGCGAGATGGACACAGCCATCACGTCCAGCCTCGACCTCCACATCACACTCGGCATCCTCACGGAACACCTGCTCACAAAAATGGATGTAAGCGCCGCCGCAGTGCTTGTCTTCAATCCCAACAGCCAGGCGCTCGATTACTACGCCCCCGCCGGGTTCAAAAATCGCGAAGCCGTGCATGGTTCACAAAACATCGCGGAAGGGCTTGCCGGGCAAATCCTCCTCAGTCGCAGGGCAATTTACATAAGAGACCTGAACAAGGAATCCGACCTGCCTCCGATGCGAACGTTGAAATCCGAACAATTCGCAAGTTACTATGCCATGCCGCTCTTCAGCAAAGGCGCCACGAAAGGCATTCTCGAAACCTACTTCCGCCAGCCGTTTACCCCAAGCGCCGACTGGCTCGACTTCATCCACACACTTGCCGAGCAGGCCATCATCGCAATCGACAATGCCCAACTCTTTGAAAACCTGCAACGCACCAATCAGGAACTTTCACTGGCATACGACACCACATTGGAGGGATGGGGCAAAGCGCTGGAACTGCGCGACAAGGAAACAAAAGGACACACCAACCGCGTCACCAACCTGACCCTTGAACTGGCCCGGCAAATGAACATTCCCGAAACCGAATTATTGCACATCCGCCGCGGCGCCCTGCTCCACGACATCGGCAAGATGGGCGTCCCCGACAGCATCCTTCACAAGGAAGGTCCGCTTACAGAAAGCGAACTGATAGAGATGCGCAAACACCCGCAATACGCCCATGACCTTCTTTATCCCATCGCCTACCTCCGCCCGGCAATTGACATTGCGTATTGTCACCACGAATGGTGGGATGGAAGCGGATATCCGCGCGGCTTGCAAGGAGAGGATATTCCGCTCTCCGCCCGCATCTTCGCCATCATAGATGTCTGGGATGCCCTGCTCTCAGACCGCCCCTATCGTTCGGCCTGGCCCCGGGAGAAAGTGCTGGAATACATCAAAGACCTTTCCGGCAAACAGTTTGACCCTCAGGTGGTGGATGCCTTTTACCGGATGATCGAAAACGACAACGAATACATAAATCCACCCCCGCCAGGCATGGACCAGAAAACCGCGTCCAAAAAGAAAACGACCGCAAAAAAGCGATGAGCATCTGCCCATCGCTTTTTTGTACTGCAAGATTTATCTTGCGCCCGCCTCATCCGCCATTGCTAATGACGGGCAATGGATCCTATTTCACCCGCACGAACCGCCGCTTTCCAACCTGCAAAACACCGGGATGCGGGAAGGGAGCATCGCCGCGTTCCAGCGCTTCACCATCGAGTTTCACACCCTTCTGGTCAATCAAGGAACGCGCCTTGCTCCTGCTTTCCGCAAGTCCAGCGGCAAGGATCACATCCAGAACGGTTTGACCCGCTTGCAGGGCAAATTCCGGCATCTCATCGGGAATTTCCTTCTGCTGGAAGGTCTTGATGAAATTCTCGCGCGCAGACTTTGCCTCGTCATCGCTGTAGAAAATGCCGGTGATCTCACTCGCCATGTTCATCTTTGCATCGCGCGGATGCAAAACACCCGAAGCCAGGTCCCGTTCGATTCTTTCGATCTCATGCGGACTCCAGCGTGTCACAAGACGCATGTATAAGCCCATCGCCAAATCAGGCACAGACATCAACTTGCCGAACATGTCGTTTGCACCGGAATTGATCGGCACGATGTTCCCGGTGGATTTGGACATTCTCTGCACGCCATCGGTGCCTGGCAAAATCGCGGTGATGATTCCAACCAGCGGCTTCTGCCCCAGCGCCTCCTGCAATTTGCGCCCGGCAACGACGATATTGAATAATTGATCCGTGCCGCCGACCTGCACATCCGTTTCCATCGCGACGGCGTCGTAACCCTGCATCAGCGCGTAGAACGTTTCGTGGAGAAAGACCGGCTCGCCCTTTTCGAGTCGGTTGGCAAAATTATCGCGCGCCAGAAACTGCTGAACCGTAAAATTCTGCCCGAGGCGGATCAAATCCACCAGCGAAAGTTTCGACAGCCATTCGCCGTTGTAGCGGATCTTCGTCTTCCCGCGGTCGAGCACGCGAAAAGCCTGCTCGGTGTAGGTCTTTGCATTTTCGGCAACCTGCTCCTCGGTCAAGACAGGACGCGCCTTGTTCTTGTCTGAAGGGTCGCCCACCAGCGCCGTGTAACTCCCGATGAGGAAAGTGACCTCATGTCCCAAATCCTGAAACTGGCGCAGTTTGCGCATGGTGATCGTGTGACCGAGATGCAAATCTGTCGAGGTCGGGTCATAGCCGCAATACACACGCAGGGGCCTGCTCTCTTTTTGGGAGAGCAATAACCGCTCGCGCAGTTCGGCGGCCATGGCTTTCTTCAGGTCTTCATCGCCGTATTCCGTACCAAGCATCAACAACTCAACCTGTTCTTCGATGTTCATAATTTCCTCCGGGTAGCGCGGGATTGCATCCCGCGAAAATAGACAAACAAAAACGCGCCCGCGATGATGAGGGCGCGTTCGTAGCACTCCATCGCAAGGGGATTATGGATGGGTGTAATAATAGTATTTGTTGAACGAACTTGAACTGAACATGCCGCTATTATACATCAGGAATTTTACTGTGCCAAACCGAACGGGAAACTCCACGGCCCCTTCACGGTGTAAAACTCATCGCTGTATACGATCTCTTCCGCCTGTTCCTGCGTCATCTCCGGCGGGATGCTGAGAATCTGCATCGTCAACACGCCGTTCACGTCCACGCAATCCAGCGTGATGCCGATGCCGCGGTCGAGCATGGCCTGTTGAATCTTGGGCATGTACACCGAGCAATACTCACCCTCGCGCACCGTTGTGCCAATCGAATCGATGATGATCGCCGCATTCGTCAGGTCGGCATCGGGCGGCACAATAAACGTCAGCGTATCGCAACGCAAACCCGCCGCGCCGTTTGCGGGTTCCTGCAAACTCAACAGGGTCGTGCCAAAGTCCTGTGTAACCACGCCGCCGTACGTCAAACTTGCCGATTGAATTCCCCAATCAGATGTATCGGGCAATGTAAAACACACATCCGCATTGATATTTTTCCCTTCCATTGTGACTCGTTCCAAACGCACCTCGATGCCGCTCGCCGCCTGATTCGGTGCGGCTACTTCCACCTGCGCTGTTGGATAGGACGGGTCAATGTACGGTGTGGCGGTCGGAAGGAATTGCGGCAACACAACCACAGGATGCTGTTGCGTGGATGGTCCGCAGGCAGTTAAAAGGACTGCCAGTACAAGAATGAATTTCTTCATGGGAATTTTTCTCCTTTGACTTCAACTGAACAAATCGGCCAGCGCTTCACGCGGACCTGGAAACTGGTACCTGAACCCAGACTCGGTCAGCCGTTTGGGTTGGGAAAACCTGCCTTCCAAAATCAAGACGCTCATTTCCCCCAAAAAGGTCCTCATCAAAAAGGCGGGCATGGGAAACCAATACGGGCGGTGAAGCGCATTTGCCAATGCTTTATTGAACTCCGCGTTGGATGTCGGCACAGGCGCGATCAGGTTGTACCCACCGCGTGCGTTTTCATCGGCGATCAAATGTCGCACCGCATTGACCCAATCCTGAATGTGAATCCACGGCAGGGCGAATTTGCCGTCCCCCATCGGCCCTCCGAAGAACAACTTCACCGGCAAAGCCATCAGCGGCAGGAGGCCGGTCTTTTTATCCAGCACCACAGCCGAGCGGGTGGCGATCCATCGCACGCCCAACTCTTCGACGGGTTTGGTGGCGTCTTCGAATTGCACTGCAAGCTGCGCAAGGAAATCATCTCCGGGCGGAGTCGTCTCATCGGCAGGATCGCCGCGCAGGCCGTAATAGTTGATGCCCGATTGCTGAATGAAAATGTCCGGGCGCCGATCGGCCCTTCGGATTGCTTCAACAAGCGTCAGCCCGGGAATGACGCGAGAGTCGTGAAAGTCCTGTTTCTTCGCGGCAGTCCACGGCCAGGAGGCGAGAGTCTTTCCAGCAAGGTGGATTATCGCATCCATTTCATTGACGAGATGCCCCCATCCGTTTGTCGTCCTTGCATCCCACGTCACTGTTTGCGCGCCGTTCATGGAACGTGAGCCGCGCGTGAGGATGAACACCTTATGCCCATCCGCAAGGAATGATTTCGCAAGGGCGCTACCCAAAAAGCCCGAACCGCCCGCAATCATGATGTTCATTTCAAACGCTCCTGTAATGCGCCGCTTCGCGGATTTAATTAAGTGGCAGTATAATCACGCAGGCTACCGAGGCATGATGCACGAACCGGTGTTGGTACTCAACGCAAATTTCGAGCCGATCCATGTCTGCTCAACGCGGAGGGCTGTTGGTTTGATCCTTGCAGGAAAGGCCGGTTTGATCCTGAACGGACGCGGATACATCCGCACGATTGCGCAGATGATTCCCCGCCCTTCGGTCATCCGGCTGGAATCCCAGGTTCATCGCCCGCGCCCTCACGTCAAATTAACGCGCCGCGAAATATTTCGACGCGACAATTATACCTGTCAGTATTGCGGGAGACGGGAT
>JBBIUO010000333.1:0-4835 GCA_037440205.1 Chloroflexota bacterium | reverse complement strand
TCGCCGCCAAAATCATGAAAGCTTGGAAAATCTGCCAACAACTCCATCAATACCTTGGTCTTGAACATGTAAATGCCCATGGAACCCAGGAACGGGCGTTCGGCATCGTCGCGGCTGACGAATTTGTTTTGGGTCTCTACATCCCTGGGCTTTTCCACAAAGGCGGAAATACGGCCGCCCTTCTCGCGTTTCAGAATGCCAAGGCGCGACACCTCCACGCGAGGAACGGGCTGGACCGCCACTGTAATATCGGCTTTGGTATCCCAGTGATACTCGGCCATTTCCTTGTAATTCATGCGATACAGATGGTCGCCCGCCAGGATCAACACGGTCTTCGCCCCGCTGGATTGTATTTCGAGCGTCTGCTTTCGAACCGCATCCGCCGTGCCCTGATACCAGTCCACGCTTTCCATCGTCTGTTCCGCCGCCCAGATCTGCACCCAGCCGGTATGGAACGAGTCGAAGTGATAGGTATTTGTGATGTGGCGGTGCAGGGACACCGAATTGAACTGGGTCAACACGGCGATGCGATAGATGCTCGAATTGATGCAATTGCTGATGGGAATATCAATGAGGCGGTACTTCCCCGCGATCGGAACAGCAGGCTTGGAACGCATCTGCGTCAGCGGATACAAACGGGCTCCACGTCCCCCACCCAAAATCACAGCCAGGACTTCATTCAATGCAGGCATGGCAATCTCCTGGGTGAATTTTACTGTCTTTTCGGCAACTTGCTAAGACGGATGCGATCGCCTTCCATGCATCATTTTTCGCACGCGATGAATCACATAAACAATGGGGTATGCCAGCAGAATGATCAGGTCAATGACGGCAAAGAAAAGGTACAGTTTCATCATACACCTCCATAAAGCGGCTTCGGCGCGATTAATGCTTTTTATGCTCACGGTCATATTCATTTTACAGTTTGAAAAATTGATTGTCAACGAATGGCACACGGGGACATATAAAATTCAAACGTCCTCCTTTTTATGGGAGGACGTTCGGTTATAATACCGCTCGGGTATCCTGTCTGGTGCCGAAGGAGGGAATCGAACCCTCATTCCCGGAGGGAACACGATTTTGAGTCGTGCGCGTCTGCCTATTCCGCCACTTCGGCATTCGTTCATTGAGCGCCCGCTAGTATAACAAACTCTCACGAATAAGGTCAAGATGAAACTAGGAATCATTGGTCTCCCCCAATCTGGAAAGACAACCATTTTCAACGCGCTCACGCGCAGTCACACCCCCACCAGCGCCTCCGCAGGCCGCATCGAAATTCACACCGCCGTTGTGGATGTCCCCGACCCGCGCGTGACCAGACTCTCCGGCATGTTCAACCCGAAGAAGACGATCTACGCCAAAGTGACATACGCGGATATTGCCGGACTGGAAGCTGGTTCGGCCAAAACGGGCATTTCCGGCCAGTTGTTGAATCAACTCAACCAGATGGAAGGCCTGATCCTCATCGTGCGCTGTTTCGCAGACGATAACGTCATGCACCCGAACGGAAGCATTGATCCCCTGCGCGATGTGGACAGCATGTTGAGCGAACTTCTGCTCAACGACCTGATCGCCGTGGAAAGAAAACTGGAAAAGTTAACCGAGGAACGCAAAAAAGGCGGCACCGATAAAACGATCAATGCGCGGCAGACCGAGTTATTCGAAAGACTCCACGCCACCCTTTCCGATAACAAACCCCTGCGCTTCATGGAATTCAATCACGAGGACCAGAAGGAACTTTCCAGCTACGGCCTGCTCACCCGCAAACCCATCCTCACCGTGTTCAATCTGGGCGAAGGTCAAACCGCGCCGGAGGCCAAACTCGATCATCCCAGCGTGGCGTTGATGGGAAAACTCGAAATGGAAATCGCCCAACTCAGCGCGGAGGATGCCGCCGTCTTCATGGAAGAATACGGAATCAAGGAATTAAGTTTGAATCGAATGATCAACCTCTCGTATGACCTGTTGCAGGTGCAGACCTTCTTCACCGTCGGCGAAGACGAAGTCCGTGCATGGACAACACGTCGCGGCGCAAGCGCGCAGGAATCCGCAGGAGAAATCCACACGGATTTGCAGAGAGGATTTGTCCGGGCGGAGGTCGTTGCCTATGACGACCTCACCAGCCTCGGGTCGATGAATGAAGCGAAAGCCAAAGGGAAGTTAAGGCTCGAGGGCAAGGAATATCCCGTTAAAGACGGCGACATCGTGCACATCCGATCCAGTTTATAATCGCCTTATGAAGAAATACCGGCCCAGGGTACGCGCCCTGAAACTTGCGAAAAAAGTCCGCGAACGCCTGACAGAGGAGTTGGGACAGCCTGTCAAAGTCATCATGTTCGGTTCGCAGGCGCGGGGCGATGCGAAGAAAGATTCGGACATTGACCTGCTGGTGATCCTGCCATCGGTGGATTCAAAGACAACACGGCTTGCCTCCAATATCGCATGGGAGGTCGGTTTCGATGCAGGCAGGATCATTTCCGCCATCCCCGACACAAAAGAACAAATGAAGCGCTTTGCATTTCTGCCCTTCTATCAAAACATCAGGAGGGAGGGGGTCGTTGCATGATGCGCAATCCATCCTATAAGAAAGACCTTATCGCATATCGCCTCGAATGCGCGAGAGATACCCTGCATGACGCTCACGTGCTGAAGGAAAACAACGGAAGCCCGGTCAGTATCATTATTCCCGCGTAGAAGACGTTCTCTAACGTCGTTACAATGCGCTAGAGAGCGCATTCTACGCAAAGAGAAAACGGGGATATTCTGTCTGAAAAAATATTGATATGAGCCTCTGATTTTTATATAATGAGATTACGGATTTGAATTTCCGCAATCTCATTTTTTTGGAGGCGCCATGTTTACAAAGCGTGGACTATGGGGTGGCACGTTGCTTTCGTTGATCTTCGTGTTCGTTCTGGCTTGCAGTATATCTGTTGCGCCAAACACCAGCAATCCGCCTGCGTTCGATCCCACCAAGGCGGCGCTCGAACTTCAGGCGACCAGCATGGCACTGCAATTGACACAGGCGGCGTTGAACTCGCAATCCGTCGCGCAGCCGACTCCCCTTCCGGCGGTTCAACAGCCAGCGGCAACCGACCAACCCGCCGCGCCCCAGCCAACTCCCACGCAGGATGTGGAAGCGCGCATCCGTTCCGCCAATGTGCTGGTGTATGAAAATACCGATGAATACGGCATCGGCATGTGGGTGCAGGATGCGCTCGATAATTTGGGAATCAAATACACACAGACCGGTTCCTACAGCGGCCACTTCATGGAGTATCTCAACTCCGGCACACAATACGATCTCATCATCGTGGATGCGGAGGCAAAGGATCGAATCTCCGGCGAGTTTTGGGACGTGATCAACACGCGCCTGACTCGCGACAAGGCCGGGTTGATCGCCGAGATCTGGTATCTCGATACGGAAGCAAACGGGCCAATTGCCAGGATATTGGGCGGATGCGGCATTCGCTACCAGAAGGATTATCAACTGGCTGATTCGATCTATTGGTGGGACCCCACGCATCCGGTTTTCAACGAACCGAACACAGTTCTCCCGCTTCTTCACTATGACCGATACTGGGCCAACCAGACCGGAGATCAGATTCGCCTTGGCGGTTCCGGCGACGCGGTTCTGCTGGCAGGACTCGCGGCGAAGAAATCGAACGAGGAGGGTGTGCTCGCCACCTGCTACGATGGCCGCGTCATCATCCAGACCTTTTCAGACCACGATTACA
This sequence comes from Chloroflexota bacterium, assembly GCA_037440205.1. GTDB lineage: Bacteria > Chloroflexota > Anaerolineae > Anaerolineales > Villigracilaceae > Villigracilis. The sequence continues at coordinate 1,098 of JBBIUO010000333.1, read as the reverse complement.
AAATGGCGGATATCATTCCGCTGTGGGAGAATTACATCCATTACACGTTGAAGAATCACTTTCTGGCTGTGCCGTAATTTTTTTACCACAAAGGGTCACGAAGGTACACGAAGGTTTTTCTTTGTGGCCTTTCGTTCTTTTGTGGTGGATGATTTTTTTCGGGGCGCAATTCCATACCACAGTAGCATCAAAAATCCATTCTCATGACGTATAATTTGCGGGCTGTAAGTCACAGTTCGCAAATTATTTTTTGGAGAAACCACCATGGCCTATACCCAAACCAAATGGAGCCTGGCTCCGCTGTATCCCGGCTATAACAGCCCCGAATTGCAAAATGCCTTCGACATGATCGAGGAGCAGGTCACATCCTTCGAGGGCGTGCGTGGCAAACTCAACCCCGATATTTCTGCCGAACAATTCATGCAAATTGTCCATGCAAGCGAAGAGACCACACGCATCGCGAGCAAACTATATTCCTTTGCGGGGTTGTCTTTCACGGCAGACACGCAGGATCAAGCCGCACAAACCCTGCAAAACCGCGCCCTGCAATTCCTGGCGGAGATCGAAAACCGCATGTTGTTCTTCAGCCTGTGGTGGAAGGAATTGGATGAAATCAACGCCAAACGCCTGATGGATTCCGCTGGCGATTACCGCTACTATCTCGAAGCGCTGAGACTGTTCAAGCCGCACACCCTGACCGAGGCGGAGGAAAAGATCGTCAACATCAAGAACGTGACCGGTGCCAATGCGCTGATCAATCTCTACGATGCCATTACGAATCGTTACGTCTTCAAAATGCGTGTGGACGGCAGGGAAAAGGAAATGACTTCGTCGGAACTTCAAGCCTTCCGCTTCAGCACCGATCCGAAGGTGCGCGCGGCGAGTTATCAGGAACAGTTCCGCGTGTATGGCAACGACGGCGTGATCCTTGGGCAGATGTACCAGACCCGCGTGCGCGACTGGCATAATGAAAATATTGACATGCGCAAATTCGGCAGTCCCATTGCGGCGCGGAATTTGACCAACGACATTCCCAATGAAGCCGTTGACGTCCTGCTCAACACGGCGCGCAAGAATGTGCCGATCTTCCAGCGATAT
>JBBIUO010000332.1:2837-4836 GCA_037440205.1 Chloroflexota bacterium | reverse complement strand
CATTGGACCCGAAGGGAATTTGAAGGAACCTCTCACGTTCTACCTTGACCTGTGGCATGGCAGCTGCCGAAACGTGGACTACAACCCCCCGGCATCGTCGCACCCAAACCCCACCTTCACATTGAACTCGTCCTACGGCAACATCACCGCCGTGCTTTCCGGCAAACTGAACCCGATGACTGCCATGATGACCATGAAACTGAAGGTCCAGGGCAACATGGGTTACATGATGCGCAATGTGCCGACCGTGCTCGATTTTGTCCGTTGCGCGCAGGAAGTGACGAGCGAAATCATGTAAGAGGCGCGGGAATGTGAAATGCGTAATTCGCAAAACGCAAATCGTAAATCGTAAATCGTAAATCGTAAATCGTAAATCGAAATGCTTCCCATCCTCAAAATCAACCTCACCGACAACACAACCGAGGAATTCATCATCCCGAAAGAATGGGAACGTGACTTTCTCGGCGGCGCATCCCTCGCTGCGCGGATTTTGTATTCTTCACTGATTCCCGAATTGGATCCCTTTTCCCCAGAGTCTCCACTGCTTTTCTTGACGGGACCCATGACCGGCACTTCCGGCCCGACGACAGGGCGCTTCGTCATTTGTGGAAAGAGTCCTGCCACCGGGTTATGGGCGGAATCCAACATTGGGGGCTTTTGGGGACCCGAATTGCGCGCGGCTGGATATGACGGCTTGTGGGTCACGGGCAAAGCGTCGGGGCCGGTATATCTCTGGTTAAACGGGAGCAGGCTCGAGGTCCGCAATGCCGCGCATGTATGGGGGGCGAATACATACACGGCGCAGGAAAAAGTCAAAGAGGAGATCGGGGAAAAATCTGCCAGAGTCTGCGTGATTGGCCCGGCTGGTGAAAAGCGTATCCTGTTTGCGTCCATCATGTGCGATCATGGGCGAATGGCCGGGCGCACCGGCATGGGCGCGGTGATGGGATCGAAAAACCTCAAGGCGATTGCCGTGCATGGGGTGAATGAAATCCCCGTGTTCGATTTGGGAAAATACAAATCCCTTCGCTCGGAATCGAATCGGAGGTTGAAGGAAGACAATCAGGCCAGAACGCTTCGCGAAATAGGCACAGGCGTGGCGGCCAATTATGCGGAATATCTCGGCGCGATGCCGGCGAAGTATTACACGCAAGGCTCGTTTGAAAAAGTGGATGAGATTTCCGGTGCAAAAATGACGGAAACCATTCTTGTTGGCCGAAGCGCCTGCCAGGGATGTGTGATCGCATGCGGGCGTGTGGTGAAATTGCCCAGCGACAAGATGAAACGGAAGGGGCCTGAACATGAGACCATGGTGGGGTTTGGTTCGAACCTGATGAATGCCAGCCTTGAATCCATTGTGGATATGGGCGATCTGTGCGACCGCTATGGCATGGATTCCATCAGTACGAGCAACACCATCGGGCTGGCGTTTCATTTGTATGAAAAGGGAATCATCACAAAAGAAGATACCGGCGGCATCGAATTAAATTGGGGGGATGCCGACGCCATCGAGCAACTTGTGCGCCTGACCGGCTCCCGCGAAGGAATCGGTGATTTGCTGGCACAGGGTTCCAAACGCTTCGGCGCACATTTTGGCGCGGAGGAGGAAGCCGTGCAAGTGAATGGACTCGAAGTGGCATATCACGATCCGCGCGGCGTTTCGGGAATGGCGCTTTCGTATGCGACCAGTCCGCGCGGCGCGTGCCACAACCAGTCGGATTATTTTTTTGTGGATTGGGGCCACACCCATGAGGACATTGGCATCGAATTTTTCTCGCGCCACGACCAGGCAGAGAAGGCCGCAAATGTTGCCAGACATCAGGATTGGCGCACGGTGTTCAATGCAATGGTGATGTGTATTTTTGCGAATGTGGAACCAGCCGAGCAGGTTAATTTGATCAATGCCGCCTGCGGCCTGGATTGGACGGTCAAAAGCATGATGAAGGCTGGCGAACGCGCCTGGAACCTCAAACGCGCCATCAACAACCGCATGGGGCTG
>JBBIUO010000332.1:0-2823 GCA_037440205.1 Chloroflexota bacterium | reverse complement strand
CAAACTGCCCAAAGCCTTGCTTGAACCGTATCAGGAAGGCGGCGCGGCGGGCTTTGTGCCGGATATTCAATCCATGCTGGCGGCGTATTACGAGGCGCGCGGCTGGGATCCGGAAACAGGCAAGCCGAATAGAGAAAGGTTATTGGAATTGGGATTGGAGGATGTGGCGAAGGATTTGTGGGGATAAATAAAGACGATTGACGATGGACGACCGACTATAAACCATGATGTGTTTATGGTCGGTTTTTACTTCTCCTCCGATGTACTCAGTCTCCACGCGGCCAGGGCGAAGAACAAAACCGCGTACCCTGCCAACGCCGCGGAGGGGATCAAAACAGACTCCAAACCAAAGCCGCGCACGATGACATTTTTGAATCCGTCCATTGCCCAGGCTACGGGTGTGATGTGCCCGATGATTTGGAACGTTTCGCCTGTCACTTCCAATGGGACCCAGGCGCCGCCCAAACCGGAAAACAAAAACATGGGAACGATCGAGAAGGTCACGGCCTGTTCCTCGCTTTTTGCGATGATGCCGATCAGCAGGCCCATGGCCGAGATGCAAAGCGCCGCGCTGAATGCCACGAGCAAAGTCGCGGAGGGCGCGCGCATGTACTCGACCTTCAAGGCAAATTGCCCAAAGGAAATCAGGATCATGAACTGCGAAAATATCAGGGTGAAAATCGCCAGATAGTGACCGATCAAAATGTGAATGCGGCGCACGGAGGTGGTCAGCAGTCTTTGCAGGGTGCGCGATTTTCTTTCTGCGACGATGACCTGCGCCGCGGTTAACAATCCGGCGATGGCGAATTGCAGCATCATGCCGGGCGATGTGTGCGCCAGCGACATGCCGCCATCTTTAACTTTTGGAACGACAGTGCTGGTCGTTTCGATGACTTTGATGGGCGGGTCCTGCCAGGCTTCGAGTGTCTGGTCGAAGGCGTAACGGAAGGGCGTGCGATCTCCGAGCATATCACTCATGACCGTCGCAGTACGGATCGCGCCGTCCAGACGGCTGACGGCGGTAAGTATTTCGGCTTGAATGGATGTCCATGCGGTCGAGCCGGTGTCGGCGACGACGATCAGATGAACCGTCTTGTTCTTGAGTATTGCCTGACCGTAGCCGCGCGGAACGATAACAGCGGCGGCCACATCTCCGTTTGCAACACGCAACTCAAGGTCGGAGAGCGAAGCGGATTCATATTCCACAAGGCGGATGGTTTCCGAGTCGGCGAGGATGTCATGGAGGGGTTGATCCACCCAACGGTCGTCTTCGTTCAAATAACCGACGGGCAAACGCGAATCCGATTCTTCCCTGCTGAAGGCGCCGGAGGCATAGCCGAACAACAAGGTGAACACGATCGGCATGATGAGCAGGAACATAAAGGTCCTGAATTCGCGCATGAGTTGAGTTAGATCTTTCAGGGTGATATCGAGAATGCGGATCATGGGTGTCCAGTGTCTTCTGTCATTGCGGGGAGATTGCTTCGGGCTACCGCCCTCGCAACACTTGCACCAGTACGCAAGTGCAGGTGTGACAATATTACGAGTAACGTTTGTTGAACCGCCACACGCCGACGATGAAGAAGAATGCGCTCCATATCAGCAGGGCAGACATGGTCATGAGCAGGCTGGCGATTGGCTGATCGTTCATGGCCTGGGTCAGACCGAGAACCGCCCAGCCCTGCGGCACCAGCAGGGATACGTCGCCGAAATGCGCGGAGGTGGAAACCTTTCCGGAAAAAGTATTGATCATCCCGACCATGCCTGTTACGGTCAGCACGCCGCCGAAGATCACGGCGCCTTGTTTGGTATCTTTGAGAAGCGAGTTGACAAAGATGCCGAACGACGACGCGCTGAAGATGATTCCAGCCGCTGCCACGGTCACAGGCAGAATGTCTCCCCAATTGATTCCAAAAAGATATTTTGCGACGACAAGCAGTACGATCACCTGCACGGATACGGTCATAAAGACCGACAGCAATTTACCGGTTAGGATGGTGGCCTGCGGGGTAGGCGTGGTGAACAGGCGCGGCATCGTGCGTTCCTCCTCCTCCCTGAGGATGCTCTGCCCGGTGGATGTTCCGGTGTAGTAGGCATAGAAGATCATCATCCCGCCCATGATGGGACCGATGATGCGGATCAAAAGGTTTTCACTTTTTACGGCGGCATCCTCCTTGACCGGAACCCGCACATCGAGCAACTCCCCTTCAAGGTCCTCCTCTTCTGCAAGCGAGATTTTCAAGTAACGCTGCACAACCTCCCCGGCGTAAATTTCCTCCTCCGGTTTGGCTTCATCCATGAATACATTCACAGCAATTTTCACGCTCGCCATGCCGTCGGTGAAGCGGTTGAGGATGGCGCGAATGACGCTCGGCCCGAGGTTCAACGTTGGGTCCTGGTAAAACTCGATGGAGGCGTCTTCATTTATATCCGCGAATTGATCGGAGAAATCGGTCGGGATGATGATGGCGACCTGCTGGGTTTGATTATCCACTGCGGCGCGCGCGGCGGCGGGACTGGATGCGTGCGAGACCACGATCAAATTCGCCATGTCTTCGCTTTCCAGGATGCCGACAATTAACTCTCCCATGGTGTCTGCATCCTTGCCGCCGGGGATGTTATCGGTATCCACGTTGAATTTGGGGCCGCCTTCATCCATGTTTGCAACGATGACTTTTGTCTTCGGCAGGCTGAACTCTCCGCTGTCTGCGATCCTGCCGAACATAAAGTAGAACATGCCCGTTACCAACAGGGGGAGTCCGAACATGAAGACGATCGCAAAAAACTGCGGAAGGAACGGGTCATGTCTTTGAGGGCGATGTC
>JBBIUO010000331.1:3836-4837 GCA_037440205.1 Chloroflexota bacterium | reverse complement strand
GCAGGCCGAGAGCCTTGACGAAGTGCAGCCCGCCGGAAGCGTGACGAACGGCGCTGGCGATTCTTTTTGCGATGCTCACATCATCGGTGGTCAGATAAACGTTGAAGGCGATCAACGGAGCGCGCGCGCCGATGACGGTTGCGCCCGCCTTCGGAAGTTTGCCGGGGCCGAAATCGGGTTTGCGGTTTGGGTCGGTCTCGATTTCTTTTTTGAGTCCTTCGTATTGCCCCCTGCGAATGTTTTCGAGATTGGTCCGTTCGGGGCGCGTTGCCGCCGCTTCATACAAATAGACGGGGATGCCGAGTTCGCCGCCCACGCGCCCGCCGAGACGTTTGGCAATGGCGACGCAGTCATCCATGCTGGCGTTGCTGAGCGGGACGAAGGGACAGACATCCGTTGCGCCGATGCGCGGATGCGCTCCCGAATGCTGGTCGAGATCAATCAACTCAGCGGCGGTCTTGATGGCGCGAAACGCCGCTTCTTCCACACCGACGGCTGATCCTGCAAACGTGAGAACGGTTCGGTTGTGATCGAGATCGGAGGAACGGTCGAGCAGTTTTACTTCGCTGACCGATTGGATGGCGGCGGCAATTTGGTCTATGATTTCGGGGCGTCGCGCCTCGGAGAAGTTGGGAATGCATTCGATGAGTTGGGACATGGGGTTTTGGATTTACGATTTTGGATTTACGATTTGCGATACTTCGACACGGTGAGCAAAAGACGAACCGTCAGTACAAGTTTTGGATTGGTGACACAGAGTATAATCGAATTCATGACTTGGGTAATTGAGAGTACCAGCCTGTTTAGGTACGCAGTCCGGGGTTGGAAACGGATGATATTCGCACGTTCATATTATTTCCCGGTTCCGCAGAGCGAGCCCGTACAAGCTAAAGGAGGATTGCCATAACCCTCACCCCTGAAGAAGTCATCCTGAAAGGCGCGGCCGCATGGAACAAGTGGCGGGAGGAAAACAAGCAGTCGGTTCACTTTGCGCGCCCCTC
>JBBIUO010000331.1:0-3791 GCA_037440205.1 Chloroflexota bacterium | reverse complement strand
CGGAACGAATTGGATTTCAGCGGCATCCATTTGACGAATGCCTCCGTCCATTTGGCGTTTGCGGAGGGATTGAACCTGCGGAACGCGGAGATCGTCGGTTGCCACTTCGAGGAAGGCGATTTTTCACGGGCGGATTTTTCGAATACGACCTTTGCCAACACGAAATTCAATAAAACGATCCTTACCGATGCAAATTTCAGCGGCGCAACGTTCGTCAACTGCAACCTCAATCGCGTGAATCTCGTCAATGCAGATTTCCGCCTCAGGGAAATTCGAGAAACGATAGTGTATGGCATCTCTGCCTGGGACTTGAAGACCGACCCGAGCATGGAGCAATCCAGGCTGGTGATCGAAAAATCATACGAACTGTATTCCGATATCGTCGCCAGCGGAAAGATTCCCATGATGGTGGATGACATCGAAATGGCGCAATTTGTGTACTACCTTTCCAGTCACAAGAACATGCGAAACATGATCAACATCCTGAATTCCAGAGGAGTGCTTCTTCTCGGCAAATTCAAGGACGGCGGGCTCGAACGCCTGTACAAACTGATGGACTGGTTCAAGGCAAGGAACTACATGCCCATGCTGTTCGATTTCGACAGGCCGAATACCATGGACTATACGGAAACGGTCATTACGATGGCGGGGCTGTCGAAGTTCATCGTTGCCGACCTTTCGGGAGGTTCTGTTCCCCAGGAGTTGTATGCAACCCTGTCGAGTTTCCAAAAGCCTGTGATCGTGTATTCGGATCAACCCGCCTACAGCATGTTCAAGGATATCAAGCGAAAGAACCGCTTCTCGTTCGAGATCATCTTTACCGGCGAAAAAGACCTGTACGGAAAAATGGAGCAAAGCGTAAAAGAGGCCGAACAGGGTCATGCCCAGATCGCCCACGAACTTATTGATTCACATGGATGACGCCCAAGGCCTTTGAATTCAAAGCAGGCATTGGCCGGGCGCCTGCCTGACCCGGAGGTAATCATGGAAATGCGAGACATCCCATTTGGGATAACAAATTGGATGGAAATTCCTTCCACCGAACACAAGGGTGAAACGGGAATGGCAACCTGGCGCACGCGGCAGTTTGCCGGCATCCGCGTGCGCATGGTGGAATACAGCGCCGGTTATCTTGCCGATCACTGGTGCACGAAAGGCCACATCCTGTTCTGTCTGGAAGGGGAACTGCACACCGAGCTGGCAGACGGCAGGCAGTTCACCCTGAAGCCCGGAATGAGTTATCAGGTGGCCGACCGGGCCGAACCGCATCGTTCCCGCACGGAAACGGGCGCAAAACTTTTCAATGTTGATTGATGAGGTTGGAAATGAAAAAGATAAACAGTCTGCAAATCCTTCGGTTGATCGGCGCGATCAGCGTGTTCCAATATCATTTATGGAACAATTATCTGAACGTGAAATTTGAGGATCCCGGCACGGATGTGTTCCTTGTGCTGGCCGGGGTGGTGGCCGCCATCGCGGATCATCGTTACATTGTCAGCGGCCAGTGGGGAAAATATATGAGCGGGCGGTATTTACGCCTGTACGTCACCTTTGTCCCGATTTTCATCATCTACCTGTTGTTTGGGCGCGATGTGCTTACCCTGGAATATGTCCTGAAATCTTTTTTTCTGATTCCCTTGTACAACCGATTGCCCCTTGTCGGCCCAATGTGGATGGTCACATTGTTCCTGGTGTTTTACTGGCTGTTCAGCATTGCAATCCTCTTTCGGCGGGAACAGGCTTTGATACCGGTGTTTGGGCTGTGGGGCATTGGGTGCATCGTGTACACATGGCTGAATCTGGAACCCTCCTTTCACCCGGAATGGTTTGGGACGATCTTCGATATCCGCAACCTGGAAATAATTCTTGGCTATCTCGCCGGGAAATTGATCCTCTCGCGTCGTATCCTGCTGAAAGTGGGTTACTGGTCCCTGGGCATTGGCCTCGCCGCCATTATCGGTGGAATCGTTCGAATCAATACGATTGATCTTTCACTCCATGTGAACTATCGCCCGTTCTTTTACGGCCTGCCGATGACGCTGATCGCGCTTGGGCTTGCCACCATGGAACAACAGGATGGTCAGAACCGCATATTCAAAGCCTTCCTGCATCCGCGGCTTGTCTGGCTGGGCGGCGCGTCTTACGTGATTTTCCTGATCCACAACCTGATCATCCGCGTGTGGGATACCGTCATTCCGGTCACGGCGATACAGGTTCCCCTGATCATTGCGGCCGTCCTGATTGCCGCGGCGTTGATCTATCAATACTGGGAGACGCCTGTGCTGACATATTTGCATCGCAGGCTTTGGCCTCCAGCCGATAAAGTACCCGGCGCAGATTGACGGAAAATTGCGGCAGCGGAATTCATTTATTGTGATATGCGATTCATGCCTCGACTTTGGCCGGTCTTCGTCCAACAGGCTTTTGATCCTGCCTTGAGGACCCTCTCCTGTTTTCTTTACCTTGGACGAATCATTTTCCCAGGAACAAAAAACGAAAGAAGGCCGGAAACTGACGGATACGCGGCCAAAAGGCGGGGATGTGTTTGCGGTAATTGAGGTAGGACATGCCGAAGCGCTCGATCAATTCCCTTTCTTCGACGAGGCGAATCCACCCGATAAAACCGAGTGGCGCGAGGATGGCAAAGGCAAGCGCGTTTGCGTTTCCGTTGAGCATGGCAAGTCCCATGCTCACGCGGATGGCTCCCGCATACACTGGATGCCGCAAAATGCCGTAGATGTTGGAATCGATGATACGGCCTTCTTCGGGGTGATAGACGTATAGCAGTGTCAGGTTATCCGCGCCGAATACAAAAATGCTTCGAAGCCATAGCAGGGAGCCGATGCAGAAGAAATACCAGCCAAGCGCGAGGATGACGATTGTCCACCAGCCGTGCGGGACGAATGGGCCGTTCATGTAGGCAGCGTGTGCGATGGCCGCCATGATGAGCGCCAGCCCGGGCATGATGAAATGGGCAAAGGCATTGCGGAAGGCGAGTTCCTCGTATTTTTTCTTATAGGCCTGCCTGCGCGAGAAAAACTGACCCAACACCAGGAACCCCAACGCCATGACAATGATCTGGCTGTCTATGCTCCAGGTGGGAATGTGATCGCTGAGGATGAAATACACCGTAATCAGCGCGAAAAGGCCTGATGCGTAAAACGCGATGAGCAATCTTCCACCCGCCGAGTTCAACTCAGGGACGTGCTTTGAGAGTTTGTCCATGCCTTTGAGTTCCATTTTCATCTCCTGCCTCAGGATAGTGGTTTGTTTTGCTATGTCAAGTGCGACGGAGATAAAAAACCAGGTTCTACAGGAACCTGGTTTTTCTTGATGCTATGGAATGGGATTTGTGATGGTGATGCCTGGATCGTACTCGTAGAAACTGATATCGTAGACCTGTTGTGTGCCGGGAAAATCGAGTTCCATTTTGAGCAGTCGTCCACTGGCATCGAGCCATACTCTTCCGGAGATGGGCATTTGTGTGCCTCCCACATCCACCTGCCCGCTGACCGCGTAAACCTGCGACGCGGCCCCATTGACCGTGTCGCTTCCGGTTGCAGTGATCGTCAGTCCTCCCGCCTCGAGTTGTTGGATGAAGTTTTCCGTTGTTTGTGAGACGGGGTTTTGCGAGGCCACATCCGGCACAGAGAGTTCCCATGCGCCGCCGGTCTTGCGCGAGTAGAAATTTCCATTGACCTTGATGTATTCCACGTCCATGAAAGTCACGTGACTGTTATCAGGCGGGGTGAACTCAGCCACAAGACTCGGCGGCTGGTTCAGGTCGGGCG
>JBBIUO010000330.1:4573-4850 GCA_037440205.1 Chloroflexota bacterium | reverse complement strand
GGATGCTCCCATGCAAAAACAAACCCTTTCCAAGTTTCTACCCCTGATCTTATTCCTGTTGTTTTTTTTCGGCATGGCCGCAGTGCAATTTGCAACCCCCGACATGCCCGACAACGACGGCTTTTACCATATCAAACTTGCATGGCTCATGCGCACCGAAGGCCTGAAGCCGGATTTCATCTGGCTTCCCCTGAGCATCCTCAGCAAAGGTGAATTTTACGATCACCATTTTCTCTTTCACGTGGCATTGATCCCCTTCACATTTGGCGATCTGCAC
>JBBIUO010000330.1:0-4538 GCA_037440205.1 Chloroflexota bacterium | reverse complement strand
CCAAATGGGCCGCTGTGACCTTTTCCAGCCTGGCATTTCTGGCCGTTTGGTATTTATTCCACCGCCAGCGTGTGCCGATGGCCTGGCTGTGGGCGATGGGACTGCTTGGAATTTCCGACGCCTTCCTCTACCGCATGAGCATCACCCGCGCGCAATCACTTTCGCTGGCGATCCTTGCCCTCGGCCTCGCCTGGATGCTGGAAGGAAAATACAAACACCTTGCCGTTCTTTCCTTTCTCTATGTGTGGGCATACGACGCCTTCCCCCTGATGCTGGTGTTGGCCGTACTCCACCTGATTGCCGTGGCCTTGACCGAACGCCGCCTCGAATATCGTTTGCTGTTATGGACAGGGATCGGCATCGCCCTGGGAATGATTATCAATCCCTACTTCCCGATGAACCTCATCTTTACCTATCGCCACCTTCTGCCGAAACTCGTCGAAGCCACCTCGGTAAACGTGGGCAACGAATGGTATCCGTATGATACAGGTCAATTACTTCAAAACTCCCTGCCATCGCTGGTGGCATTTGCAAGCGGCGCGCTGGCTCTCGGATTGACCGGCCGCAAAATGGATGTGCGCACCGCGGCAAGCCTTTTGATCGCGCTCTTATTTGGATTGATGCTGTTTCAGGCGCGCCGCTTTGTGGAATATTTCCCGCCCTTTGCCTTGATCTTTGCCGCCTTTGCCTGGTCGCCTCTTTTCGACCTCCAGCCTGATCCACAAATTCAGCAGACTCTCCCCCGGTCATTTTGGACCGAATTGCAGGGCAACATCCCCGGCCTTTTGCTCACCCTTGCCGTGGCCGCCTCCATGATCAAGTCCATACCGGCAGTGCAAAAGCAGATGCAAAAATCCAAACCCTACGACCTGTACGCCGGGGCGTCTGCCTGGCTTGCGCAAAACACATCTCCGGGTGAGCGCATTTTCCAGACGGACTGGGATGATTTCCCCCGCCTGTTCTTTTACAATACCCACAATACTTATCTGATTGGCCTTGACCCAACGTACATGCAACTGTATGATGCGGAACTATACGATACGTGGGTGCAGATCACCCGCGGCAAAATGCCACAGCCGTCCCAGGTCATCGCGGAGAAATTTTCCGTCCGCTACATTCACAGTGACTTGAATCACGATAATTTTCTGCGTGTCGCGGCGGAGGACCCGGGCCTGAAGGAAGTCTACCGAGACGGCCAGGCGGTCATTTTCGAGATCATATCGCCTTGAAAAATTGGGATTTGCCATGAATATTTTTTCGATGGCATCCCGGAGAGTTGCAATTTACATCATGCCTGCCACTGACACACAACAGGAATTGGATGGATTGCAGAAACTGGATGCGCAAATGATCGGTGCTGTTTACGACCAGTATTTTTCTGAAATCTATCGTTATGTGCGCTACCGCATCGGCGACCCATCATCTGCCGAGGATATTGCGAGCGAAGTCTTTGTACGCCTGCTCGAGGCCGTGCAGGGCGGAAAATCACCCAAAACAAGCCTGAAAGGCTGGTTGATCGGCACCGCCTCCCACATGGTGAACGACCACCTGCGGCGGAAATATCGCCGCCCCGAAAAAGAACTCTCCGATTCCATGCCCGACCTCGGGGAGAGCATCGCCACCGAAGTGGATCAACGCGAGCAGAACCGGGCTGTGAACGACGCGTACGCACAATTAACCCCCGAACAGCAGGATGTACTGGCCCTGCGATTTGGGCAGGGATATTCCCTGGATGAAACTGCGGCTTTTATGAATAAGAATGTCAACGCAGTCAAGGCTCTCCAGTTCCGCGCGCTGGCCGCCCTTCAGCGCGAGGTTGGCGAGGTGAATTATGAATAACTTATATGACATATTGGAAATCTGTTTACAGGAGCTCGAAAACGGCGCGGACATAGATACCGTCATTTCACGCTACCCCGATCTCGCCGGCGAACTGCGGCCCATCCTGACGGCTTCAATAAAAGCGCGAAACATGGCCGCGCTCGATCCTTCGCCTGAGGTTCTCCGCCGCGGGCGCGCAAAACTTCTGCAACGCGCCTCCGAAATGCGCGAGGCAAAATTTGCGCCGCGCAAGCGCGTAATTCCGCTTTTCCAGCGGATTGCCATCTCATTCACATTAGCCACACTATTCCTCGCAAGCGGAACGGGGCTGGTGAGCGCCTCCTCCTCCGCCCTGCCCGGGGAAAATTTATATACTGTCAAAATCACGTGGGAAAACCTGCGCCTGTTCTTTGCCTTTGATCATGCAACCCGCGAACTTCTTGAATACACATTTGAGGACGAGCGCCTGCACGAGATCAATGAACTCATGATGGAAGGCCGGGACCAGACCATTCAGTTCTCGGGCATTTATATGGAGGCAAGCGGCCAGTCATACGTTTCCGGCATCCATGTCATGATTTTGAATACGACCATCCTGCCTGCGGAAGGGTTGAAGCCCGGGATGGCGGTCGCTGTGACCGGCCGTACGGACGCGGCGGGCTTTGTGGCCGCTGAAAAGATCGAACTACTCCCGCCCGGAACCGTTGTCCCGGCCGGGGAGCCTGTCAAAATTGACGATGGGCATGGCGGGGACGCTAATACCAATGGAAGCCTGAACGAAAACGCTGACGATGATGAAAACCTCAACCTGAACCAAAACGCCAACGAAAATGACAACATTAATGTCAATGAAAACGACAACAGCAATGGCAACGTCAATACGAACACCAATGGCAACGCCAACGATAATAACAATGACGGTGGCGAAGAGGACGACGGCAATGACGGAAATGCCAATACCAATGATAACGCCAACGAAAACGAGAACACCAACACAAACGACAATACCAACGACAACACCAATCAGAACGAGAACACGAACACCAACGACAACACGAATGTCAACGATAATGGGAACGACAACGAAAACGAAAACAATAACGACAATGTGAACAGCAACGATAACAGCAATGACAACGACAATGGCGATGACGATAATAACAGCAACGACAACGGCAGTAACGACAACGAGAACAACGACAACGGCGACAGGATCATTGTGAATATCGGCCATTTGACGATATTGAGGTACATTGACCGCACATGGATGCCGATTCTCTATGGATGGGTCCTGTCTGATGTGCAACCGTCGTAAGATGATGCCATCCGAATAATGCCCGCCGCCATCCTCGGCGGCGGGCGCGTCAGTAGGGTTGAACCTCCTTTTTTACTGTTCTCCCGAATCAAATTTATAATACTGCCATGCGTACCTTGCTGAGATCGAGACTGGCGCGTTTTTCACTGTTCGTCATTTTCCTCTTTGCCGCCATCCTGGTTTATCTTTTTTACGACCTTCCTTCCATCGCTTCGCTCCCCGAAAACCTGAACCAGCCCAGCATCCGCATCACCGACCGGGATGGCCGCCTGCTCTACGAGGTCATTCCCTCCGAAGGCGGGAGGAATACCGTGCTTTCATTTGCGAACATCCCACAGTGCATGAAGGATGCGACGATTGCAGTGGAGGATAAAAATTTCTACCAAAACCCCGGCGTGGATTTTGCGGGAATCCTCCGTGCGCTGTGGATCAATATCAAAGGCGGTGAGACCCTCGCGGGCGGGAGCACCATCACCCAGCAGGTGGCGCGCACGTTGTTGCTGGGCGACGAAAAAACCGAACGCACCCTGCGCCGTAAACTGCGCGAGACCGTCCTTGCCTGGCAGTTGACTCGCGCCTATTCCAAGAATGAGATCCTCGCGTTGTATCTCAATCAGATTTATTACGGCGGCATGGCATACGGGATCGAAGCCGCTTCGCAGACGTATTTTGGCAAGTCTGCCTCCGACCTGCTTTTGCCGGAATGCGCCCTGCTGGCCGGCCTGCCGCAAACGCCGGGCATCTACAACCCGTTCACGAATCCAGACCTTGCGCTCGAACGCCAAAAAGTGGTTTTGGGTTTGATGGAGAAAAATGGATTTATCACCCCCGAACAGCGCGCGGAAGCCGAAGACGCACCGCTGAGTTACAACGCCGAACCGTATCCCATCGAAGCGCCGCATTTCGTTTGGATGATCAAAGACCAATTGGATGAATTGTTTAATTCGGGACAGTTGGATGCATCGCAGAGTCTCATCGTCCGCACCACGCTGGATTTGAACATGCAGCATCTTGCGGAGGAGATCGCGCGGAGACGTATCGGGTTGTTCAAGCCCATCGAAGGCGGAACCAATCCAAACGTCAATAATGCCGCGCTGATCGTCATCCAGCCGCAAACGGGCGAAATCCTTACATTGGTCGGTAGTGTCAATTACTTCGACTCATCCATCTACGGCGCGCTCAACATGGCAACTGCGTCGAGGCAGACGGGCTCTGCATTCAAGCCGATCATCTACGCCGCCGCGCTCGACCCGACCCGTGCAAACCCATGGACGGCGTCCACTTCCATTTTGGATGTATCCGCAACGTTCACGACCAGGGATGACCAGTCTTACACGCCGATGAATTACGATGAACGCGAGCATGGCTTTGTGTCTGTGCGTGAGGCGCTGGCATCATCGTT
>JBBIUO010000329.1:0-4856 GCA_037440205.1 Chloroflexota bacterium | reverse complement strand
TATGATGAAGACAAGAAATATCGCATCGTGCGCGGCGGCTCGTGGATTGGTTATCAATGGTTTGCGCGCTCTTCGTTTTGCAACTGGTCCATCCCGCTGATGTTCAATGATGACCTGGGCTTTCGCGTGGTCATTGCGCCGAAGGACAAATAGTACCGCAAAGTTCACTTTGCGCCCGCGCGGGCAAGATAAAATCTTACGGTACAGAGGCAAAATCTTCTAGACACGTAAACAGGTTGGAGGAAGCATGACGAAGAAAAACAAAAAAGACGAATTGAGCGCAGGCGACAACAGTGTTGTCATCGGCGGCAATGTGCAGGGCAGTAACATTGTCATCGGCGATAATAATGTGGTTTCGAGTCAAAGCATCAATACCGCGCCGCTCTTTCAAACCATTTACCAATTTGTCGAAACGCATCCAACGCTCGCGCCCGAAACAAAGCAGGATGCAAAGGAAGAACTCAAGGAAATTCAAACCGCGCTCGAAGAACCGAAGCCCGATGAAAGTTTCCTTGCGCGGCGTTTTCGCAATCTCAAACGCATGGCGCCCGATATTGTGGACGTTGCCTTCGAGACGCTGAAAAATCCCATTGGCGGCGTGGCGGAGGTCATCAAACGCATCGCCAAAAAAATGGCGGAAGACGCGAACACATAAGAGTACAATCAACTGGCGGAACCCCCGCCAGTTTTTTGTAACAGTTTTTTGTAGTAGCGACTTTAGTCGCGTAACCCTTGGCTGTGCCTGCGCAGTCGAAGGGCGATTGAGAGGATGACAAATGAGTCTAAAAAAGTTTCTACCCGCCCTGATTATTTTGACTCTTGCCAGTTGCGCCATTCCTGTGGATGAAGCCCCGCCTCCCACCCCGCCGACAACTGATACGCCCCAACCAACCCTGACCCTCCCCGCAACATTTCCTGCCATTCCTACACTGACACAGTCGCCTGTACTGACGCAAACGCCCATCCCGACATCGGCTCCCGATTTTTGCGCCGACATTCGCGGATACGATTTGATCGAATCCATGATCCAGGCTTTTGCAACGGAGGACGGCGCATTATTTGCCTCGCTCATTTCCCCATCTCGCGGCGTGGATGTTCGATACTACCGCAACGGCAAAGTCATCAATTATGATGCGGAACATGCGAAGTTTGTCTTTGAAACCACCTACCAGGCAGATTGGGGACTTGCGCCCGGCAGGGGAGAATCAACCATCGGCTCGTTTCAGGAGATCGTCCTGCCATCGCTTCAACAGGTATTTACGACGGGATCCGCCATCGTGTGCAGTCAATTGCAGACAGGCCCGGCAACGTATTTCCCTGAATGGCCCTATCCCGGCATGGATTTTTACTCAGTCTACTTCGCCGGCACCGACGAATTCGGCGGACTGGATTGGCAAACCTGGGGCGTGGGCATGGACATCATTGACGGCAGCCCCCACCTCGTCGCGCTCGTGCATTACTTCTGGGAGCCGTGACTGAAACACGCGCAGGATGCGTTCTCTAACGCATCCGCGACGTTAGACGCTTCGCGCGTCGCTTACGCGCTGCTACAAAAGTAAGAAATCCCCCACTTGGCAAATCTATATAATATATTATTGCAAGAAGTTGTAATAAGGATGACCATGACCTGCTCCGAAATTTACGCCCCCGAGCTCCGTGCCCGCGGCTACCGCATGACCTCCCAGCGGCTGGCGATTTTGCACACCCTGCACCACGCGGGAACGCATCTCTCACCGACCGAGATATTTGGCATTGTGAAAAAGGAATTACCGGGATTGACAGAGCCTACCGTCTACCGCACGTTGGATTTCCTCGCCGCAAATGGTTTGGTCCACCCGGCTCATACGCGGAACGGACGGCTCGTTTACCAGATCGCAGGTCACGAACACCATCATTTGAAATGCACAAACTGTGGAAGCGAAATGGAGTTGGAACACGCCCTCTTGAAGAATCTCTACCAGAAACTGGAATCAACCAGCGGCTATAAATTGACCGATAGCCACATGACGTTTTTTGGCCTTTGTCCCGATTGTCAAAAGGAGATTTAGTATGAATTTTTCACCTGTCCCCATGCACATTCCCGACGGCTTTCTCAGCCTGATGGTATCCATTATTTGCTGGATCATCACCGTTTCTGTTCTCGGCGTTGCAATTTCAAAGACAAATAAATCCCTTGGCGAAAGACAGGTGCCATTGATGGGGGTAATGGCCGCGTTCATTTTCGCCGCGCAGATGATCAACTTCCCCGTGACGGGCGGAACCTCCGGTCATTTGCTTGGCGGCGCGCTTGCGGCAATCACCCTCGGCCCGTGGGCCGGCATGTTGGTGATGACTGCCGTCATCGCTGTGCAGGGATTATTGTTCCAGGACGGCGGTTTGTTGGCAATGGGCGCGAACATCCTGAATATGGGTTTGCTTACAGCGGCGGTTGGATATGGATTGTATCGGGGCGCATCCGGTAAAAATCGCGCGGCCCAACTTGCAATGGCCGGTGTCGCGGCGTGGTTTTCCGTGATGACTGGCGCGTTGGCGACCTCTCTTCAATTGTGGTTGAGCAGCACATCCGATTTGCGGCTGGTCATCCCTGCCATGCTTGGCGTTCACGCATTGATCGGGCTTTTTGAAGCGGCCATCACAGTTGCGGCTTTGGCCTTCATCTTTCGCACCCGCCCGGACCTGCTCGATGAAAAATCCGCTTCGGCGCAGGCGGGCCGCGGCTGGGTATTTGTCGGCGGGTTGATCGCCCTTGCGGTTGTTTTGCTTTCACCGCTCGCCTCCGCCGATCCGGATGGGTTGAATCGCGTTGCCATGGACCTGGGATTTATTACAAACGCACAATCTGTCACTGGGCCGCTGGCTGGTTACACCGTTCCATTCCTGGCTTCGGCCTTCATTGGAAAAATTGCCGCCGGCGCGATTGGCGTGATCGTCGTTGGAGCGATCATCGTTTTGATCGGCCGTTCGATGCAGGTCTCAAAAAGTTCGCGCTGAGCAATGCAGTACCGCGTAACATGAAGTCGTAAATCGTAAATCTAAAATCGTAAATCGCTATGCACGCAGATGCCTTCGACCGTTATCACGAAAAAGAGAGCCTCATCCATTACCTTGACCCGCGCGTCAAAACGATGGTGACGGTGGGTTTTATCGTCTCCAACGCCCTGCTTCCTGACGGCGCGTGGCTGGCGTTTGCGCTTGCGTGGCTTTTCCTCCTTGCGGTAAATCTGCTGTCCAACTTTGGGGCAGGGTACACGTTCAAACGCTCGTTTGTGGCGCTTCCGTTTGCGCTTGCGGCGATCACGGTATTGTTTTCCATGCCGGGGAATCCCCTCGCTTCATTTCGATTTTTGATGTGGGATTTCACCATCACCGATATGGGATTACTGCGTTTCGTCAGCATTCTCGTCCGCTCGTGGCTTTCGGTGCAGATGGCGATCCTGCTGGTGGCAGTCACACGCTTCCCGGATTTGATCCATGCGCTGGAGCATTTGCGCGTGCCCGCCATCCTCACCACGATCATCGCGTTTTTGTATCGTTATCTGTTTGTGCTGGCGGATGAAGTCTTTCGTCTGCTGAGGGCGAGGGAATCTCGTTCGGCGGCCGTGGCAGGCCAATGGTCGGGTGGAAGCGTGTTGTGGCGGGCCAAAGTCGCGGGCAATATGGCAGGTCAACTTTTTTTGCGGAGTTACGAGCGCAGTGACCGTATCTACAATGCGATGTTGTCGCGCGGTTATTCGGGTCGTCTTTATACGTTGAATCCGCACGAGATGAAATCCAGCGATTATCTTGCGGCTGCCTTTGCAGTTGCGCTTATTTTCGTCATGCAAATAATTGGAAGGTTCTGATGCCGATCATTCATCAAATAAAAAAATTTTCCATGCCAGAATGCGAAGGCAATGTTTTGGAAGTGCGCGGTCTGCATTTTTCATACCCCGACGGGCACAAGGCGCTCGATGGCGTTTCGATCAAATTATGCGATGGCGATAAGGTTGCGCTGGTGGGACCGAACGGCGCGGGAAAGTCCACGCTGATGCTGCACCTGAATGGGATTTTGAATGGGCATGGCGAAATTGAAATTGGCGGTCAGCGCCTCACACGTGACAATTTGCCTGGTATCCGCGCAATGGTGGGACTCGTGTTCCAGAATCCGGACGACCAACTTTTCTCACCGACGGTGTTCGAGGATGTGGCGTTTGGCCCGCTTCACATGGGGCTGCCCGAAGCGGAGGTGCGCGCCCGCGTGGATGCCGCGCTCGAGGCGGTGAGGATGTCGGCGTACAAAGACAGGCTTTCGCATCATTTGAGTGTGGGAGAGAAAAAACGCATTGCGATTGCGACGGTGCTTTCCATGAATCCGAGCCTGTTGATTCTGGATGAGCCTTCCGCTGGACTCGATCCGCGCGCGCGGCGGACGTTGATCAATTTACTGCGTGAATTGCCCATCACGATGCTGGTCTCCACGCATGACATGAAATTGGTGCAGGAGTTGTTCCCGCGCACGATCGTCATGGACGAAGGCCGCGTCGTTGCCGATGGCTTGACGATGGATATTCTGGAGGATGAAGAATTACTGACAGCGCATGGGTTGGAGAAGCCGTAGGGGGTTGGGAGCGGGCGGTTATCAGTGATCAGTGGACAGTGTGGTGCGGTGCAGGTGGGGCAAGTGTGCGCCGCGTGCCACATCGTCCCGATGTTCTTTCGGGAGTGCGGTGAACAGTCTCCTAAAGATTTGGTTTGCACTTTAACGGGAGATTGCTTCGCACAAACCGCTTGCAACGAGATCAAAGGCGAAAACCGAAAATTATGACAATTGTCACTTGCCTGCATGACAGAATATATGTAAAATCGCCACAATAAAT
>JBBIUO010000328.1:0-4915 GCA_037440205.1 Chloroflexota bacterium | reverse complement strand
TGGGATCAAGAATTCGGGAGGTGGAAGCGAGCTGGTCCACGGCGGGGTAAATGCCTTTTTCCACGATGGAGCGTTCAAGGGCGATGGTCGCATCGAGGTGGGTAAACGTCGCCACAGGAGCAGGGTCGGAGTAGTCATCCGCTGGCACGTATACGGCCTGCATGGAGGTGATCGAGCCGGTGCGGGTGGAGGTGATGCGTTCCTGCAATTCGCCCATTTCGGTCGCAAGGGTCGGCTGGTAGCCCACGGCGGATGGCATACGGCCAAGCAACGCGGACACCTCGGAACCAGACATGGAGAAGCGGAAGATGTTATCCACGAAGAGCAGAACGTCCTTGCCCTGATCGCGGAAGTATTCCGCCATCGAAAGAGCGGAGAGCGCCACACGCAAGCGCACGCCGGAAGGTTCATTCATCTGGCCGTACACCATGACAGTATCTTTCATAACGCCGGATTCGAGCATTTCGCGGTAAAGCTGCGTTCCTTCGCGGGTTCGTTCGCCCACGCCGGCAAACACCGAGTTGCCTTCGTGTTCCGTCGCAACCGAGCGGATGAGTTCCATGATGATGACGGTCTTGCCGGTGCCAGCGCCGCCAAAGATGCCGGTCTTGCCGCCTTTGGTGAACGGGGCGATCAAGTCAATGACTTTTACGCCGGTCTCGAAAACCTCGACACGGGTGGATTGTTCCGCGAACGGAGGCGCAGAGCGGTGAATGGGATAACGCATGGTTGCATCCACAGCGCCTTTTTCATCCACGGGGCGGCCCAACACGTTGAAGATGCGCCCGAGTGTGGACGGCCCAACCGGCACCATGATGGGAGCGCCAGTGGCTTTGGCGGGAATCCCGCGTTGCAGGCCGTCGGTTGTATCCATGGATACGGTGCGGACCCAGTTGTTGCCGAGGTGTTTCTGCACTTCAAGGACCAGCGGCAGTTTGCCGGCCCGTTCAATTTCAATCGCTTCGTACAGATCGGGGACGTTGCCGTCGGGAAATTCAACGTCCACCACACCGCCAAGAATTTGCACCACACGGCCATTTGAATTTGCCATGATTTATTCCTCCAGTTATTTCGCGGCAAGCGCTTCCGCGCCGCCCACAATATCCAAAATATCGTTTGTGATCGCCTGCTGGCGAACCTTGTTATAAGCCAGTTGCAAAGCGCCGACCAGCTCTTTCGCATTGTCAGTGGCGTTGCGCATGGCGATCATTCGTGCCGCGTGTTCGCTGGCTTGTGATTCCAAAATTGCCTGGTACACCTGCAAAGCCGTAAAGCGCGGAATGATCTCATCGAGGATCACACGCATGTCCGGCTCATATTCATAGGCCGCCATGGGACCGGCAGGCCGGTGCTCAAAATCCACCACGCGCCCCTCTCCTTCAAGTTCAAGCGGGAGAAGTTTCTTCACGGTGGTAACCTGACGACTCATGTTGATGAAGTCGGTGTAAACGAGATAGACCTCATCCACTTCGCCCTTGCGGAATGCATCCACAGCGAGCCCGCCGATGGCAGAGACATCCATAAACGATGGCGCGGCGGGCAGGTTGCTGAAATCTGCAATTACTTCCTTTCGGCGGCGGATGAGCAGGTCGCGGCCTTTGCGGCCGACGGCAATATATTTAACGGGAACAGGATTCAGGTCAAAGCGTTGAGCCGTGTAACGAATCACATTGGAATTGTATGCGCCTGCGAGTCCGCGGTCGCCTGTGATCACCACTGCCAAGGTATTGTTCACCGACTTGCGCTGGGCCAAAAGCGGATGCAGGCTTTCGCGGCCGGGTTGTTCGGCCACATGTTTCAACACCTGCCATGCTTTTGTGGCATAGGAGCGCGTGGCAGTGACCGCGTTGATTGCCTTGCGGACCTTGCTTGCGCTCACTGTCTCCAGGGCGCGCGTGACCTGCGAAATGTTCTTGACACTTTTGATTCTAAGTCGCATCTCGCGAGCGGAAGCCATAACTATAGTCCTCTAGTTCAGTAGTTTGATGGTTGGATAGTTAGGCTTGCCAGCCCGCGCGGAATGCTTCGAGCGCCTTGTTGAGCGCGGCTCGGTTATCGTCGGTAATGGTTTTCTTCGCGACGATATCCTTGCCGATTTCAGGGTAGGAAGATTCCATAAATCGGATGAGGTCCGCCTGCCATTGCGCCATCTTCTCCAGCGGAACGCCATCGGCAAAACCGTTGGTGCCGGCAAAAATGACAATCACCTGATCTTCAAGTTCGGACGGCTGGTATTGGGGCTGTTTGAGGATCTCCTGCATCCTCTGGCCGCGGTTCAACTGCTGTTGCGTGGATTTGTCGAGGTCGGAGGCCATCAAGGCAAAAGCGGCCAATTCGCGGTAGGCCGCCATATCGAGGCGCAGGCGACCCGCAACCTGCTTCATGGCCTTTGTTTGCGCATCGCCACCCACGCGGGAAACAGACACACCCACGTTCACAGCGGGACGAATACCCGCATTGAACAGGTTGCTCTCAAGGAAGATCTGTCCGTCTGTAATTGAAATCACATTCGTGGGAACGTAGGCGGAAATATCGCCAAGCAACGTTTCGATGATCGGAAGGGAGGTCAGCGAACCGCCCGTGCCTGCCACTTTGACGATCTTATGGTTATCGGCATCGTTCATGTGCTTGCGGGCTTCCTCCGCCTCATCCTTTGAAATTGGGCCGGAATAAACCTTGCCATTCACCCCGTCTTTTTCGGAGGCCAAAGCATCCTTGAAATCTTTTTTGACGATGACGTATTTATTTGCAAGGCGCGCGGAACGCTCCAGCAGGCGCGAGTGCAGGTAAACACATCGCCGGGGTAGGCCTCGCGTCCAGGCGGGCGGCGCAGCAGCAGAGAGACCTGGCGATATGCCCATGCGTGTTTGGAAAGATCATCGTAAATGATCAAGGCATCGCGCCCGCTTTCCATGAACTCTTCACCGATGGCCGTGCCGGAGTACGGAGCAATGTACTGTAACGCCGCGGATTCATCCGCAGAGGCGA
Organism: Chloroflexota bacterium; assembly: GCA_037440205.1. Taxonomy (GTDB): domain Bacteria; phylum Chloroflexota; class Anaerolineae; order Anaerolineales; family Villigracilaceae; genus Villigracilis. The sequence goes on along the minus strand of JBBIUO010000328.1, from coordinate 1,927 downwards.
CGACGATGATGGTATGCTCCATCGCGCCGTATTTTTCAAGGATGCCCACCGTGCGGGCGATGGCCGCCTTCTTCTGGCCGATCGCCACGTAGATGCAAATCAAATCCTTGCCTTTTTGATTGATGATCGTGTCAATTGCAATGGCGGTCTTGCCGGTCTGGCGGTCGCCGATAATCAATTCGCGCTGACCGCGTCCGACAGGGATCATCGCATCAATGGACTTGATGCCGGTCTGCACCGGGGTATCCACGTCCTGGCGGTATACCACGCCCGGCGCAATGCGTTCGATCGGGCGGAAGCCTGTGGTTGCAATCGGGCCCTTGCCGTCAATCGGCTCACCCAAGGCGCTGACCACCCGTCCAATCATGGCATCCCCTACCGGGACGGAAGCGATGCGCCCGGTCCCTCTCACGGTCATGCCTTCGGAAATCTCATCGTACGCGCCCATGACGATCACGCCAACCGATTCGCTTTCAAGGTTGAACGCCGTCCCCATCACCCCATTGGAAAATTGTACAAGTTCCTGCGCCTTGACATTTGCCAGGCCCTGCACGCGGGCAATTCCATCCCCCGCCTCCACCACAACACCAATATCGCTGATATTGAGTTCAGGCTTAAAACCCTCTATTTGTTTCTGCAAATCGCCTGTAATTTGCTTGATCAAGTCTGACATTCGGTAGCCTCCGCCAAAACCTTATTTGACAAGAACCCGGATAAGGATGTTATCCGGGTATATGCGTAATTTTTGCCTGCTTCGTCCGCCACATTTCCTTCGTGACCGGGAGTACAAGCGCGACAATGATACCTGAAAGGGGAATGATTGTCTAGTTGCAATCAACATGTCACCTTAAGAAATGTCTCACACCCTTGTCATCTGTACAGGTTGCGCTATTATTGCGGGCGTTGAGTATCCATATTTTACGAAAACGTAGCAACGACTTCAGTTGTCCGGCCAGAGAGCACAATCTACGCGGAGTTTTCGTGACCTGCTGGGTATAAAAATATCACAATACAGGAGCAACAATGGCCGAAACCCAAAATCGAGAGGAAGGAAAGCCTCCCAGTCGTCGCATGAAACGCTACTGGAAAGTCGCCGTGCTGGCAAACATCAAGGATGACGATCAACCAAAACCCGATGGAGTGCCGCCGGACGCCTTCGCCGATTTCGACCATATCGAAACGATTGACTCGCTTCGCGCCGCCCTGGAAACGGACGGCCACACAACGGTCTTTATCCAGGCTGACAGAGACCTGCCCTACGCCCTCCGCGAAGAACAACCCGATATTTGCTTCAACATTGCCGAAGGTCTCGGCGGCGATGCCCGCGAGGCGCAGGTGCCTGCCCTGCTTGAAATGCTCGGAATCCCCTACACCGGCTCCCGTGTGTTGGCCAACGGCATCTCCCTCGATAAGACTCTCACCAAACGCATCTGGCGCGACCGACGCCTGCCTGTTGCCCCCTTTCAGGAATTTGTCATCGGGGATGAACCACTGCGCGCGGAGTTGAAATTCCCGCTCTTCGTCAAACCTGCGCGCGAAGGCACCGGCATGGGCGTGGACATGAATGCCATCGTCAACAACGAAAAGGAATTGCGCGAACGCGCCCAATACATCATTGACGTTTACCGGCAACCCGCGCTCGTGGAAACCTTTTTGCCCGGCCGCGAATTCACCGTCGGCATCCTGGGCAGGGCCGATGCAAAACTTTATTCGCGCCACCCCGAATGGTACGAGAAGGACGGCTTCCACCGTTTCCCCGTCCTCGAATTGGATAGCAGTCGTTCGGTCACTCCCTGGGTCTACGGCCTTGAAGCAAAATCAAAAGAAGTTGGCGCGGACGGTTCACCCGGTTATTTTTGTCCCGCCGAAATCGAACCCGAACTCGAAAAGAAATTGAAATATTTTGCCTTGCGTGCCCATCAATTGT
>JBBIUO010000327.1:0-4938 GCA_037440205.1 Chloroflexota bacterium | reverse complement strand
ATCTCCGCGCGGGTCAGCGATTGATCATGACCCTTGCCGCCACGCGCGGCGTTCCCCATCAATTCACGCCGCTGGTACGTGAAATTGCCAAAGCCGCATACGCCGCCGGCGCGCGATATGTGGACGTGATCTGGAACGACGAGGAAATGCTTCGCCTGCGCGTTCAACATGCGCCGCGTGATTCCTTCGATGAGTACTCCACCTGGCAGATAGATGCGATCGTGAAGAGGATCGAAAGCGGCGACGCCCTGCTCTCCATCTCCGGCGCAAACCCCGACCTGCTCGGCGGCCTCGACCCGGAACTCGTGGGAGCGATGCAAAAGACCCACCTCCAGCAATTCAGCAGAGTGACCGAAAGAGTGACCGTCAACGCAACCAACTGGTGCGTGGTGGCCGCCGCCGGCAAAGAGTGGGCGAAAAAAGTTTTTCCAAAACTCTCACCGACCAAAGCGCAGGAACAATTATGGGAGGCGATCTTCGAGACCACCCGCATCAACACGCTCGACCCTGTCGCAGTCTGGCAAACGCATGTTGTACATCTGCGAAAACGCGCAAATTATCTGCAAGAGAAAAAATACACCGCCCTGCACTACTCCGCGCCCGGCACAGATTTCACCCTGGGATTACCGAATGGTCACTTGTGGATGGGCGCGCAGTCCATGGCGCAAAACGGCGTGGTCTTCACGGCCAATATGCCCACCGAGGAAGTCTTCACCCTGCCCGATAGAAACCGCGCCGATGGAACCGTGACATCCACATTCCCCCTGAGTTACAGCGGCACATTGATCGAAGATTTCCAGGTCACATTCGAAAACGGCCGCATCGTAAAAGTGAACGCAAAACGAGGCGAAGCCATTCTGCAAAAACTGGTGGACACAGACGAAGGCTCGCATCGTCTTGGCGAAGTGGCGCTTGTCCCTGCCAGTTCCCCCATCGCCAGACGCGGACATCTTTTCTACAACACCCTGTTTGACGAAAACGCATCCTGCCACATTGCGATTGGACAAGCTTACCGCTTCACACTGACGGGTGGGGCTGAGTTGGCCGACGATGAATTTATCAGCGCCGGCGGAAACGTCAGCCTCAATCACGTGGATTTCATGATCGGCTCCCCAAAGATGGACATCGACGGCATCAAACAGGACGGTTCGCGCGAACCTGTCATGCGTCAGGGCGAATGGGCATTCGAAGCGTAATGACACAGCGCGGTTTGTACCGCAAAATTATGAAGTTTTAAAAATTAAATACCGTAACCGCGTAGTTGGCGTTCTCTAACGCCAACGGGCGCGTAAGAGAACGCGCCCTACGCGATCAGGCAAGATAAATCTCCCTGGCACTGCCCGCCGCATCGTCCCCGAAATGAAGCGAAGAGTAATACCATACAAGAGGATTCATGAACAACACTGAATTTCAAAAGTCCCTCGAAAAATACGCGGACGTGATCGTAAAAATCGGCGTGAACCTGCGTGCCGGCCAGCGGCTGATCGTCGCCGCCGGAATTACAGATTATCCTTTGGTAAGAGCCATCACCAAGAGCGCTTATTCAGCCGGGGCGCGTGTGGTCAACGTCTTTTACAGCGACGAGGAGATCAACCACATTCGCTTGAAGATGGCCTCCCGCGAGTCGCTGACCGAAGTTCCCACATGGATCATCCAGGCGTACATGAGTCACATCAAAAGCGGGGACGCCTACATTGGCATCACCTCCGAAAACCCAGACCTGTTGGCCGATGTGGACCAGGAGGCCATCGCCATCGCACGCAAGGCAATGGGGAAAAAGTTACGGAAGGTCATGGAATACATCATGCGCGACGCCATCAACTGGTGTGTGATCTCCTACCCTGCGGAGAATTGGGCAAAGAAGGTTTTCCCCGGCGTGTCGGTGAAACAAGCCCAGGAAAAATTGTGGGAGGCCATCTTCCAGACCTGCCGCGTGGATCAACGCGATCCTGTCGCCGCATGGGAAAAACACATTCAGGATATGAGCGCCCGAAGCGATTATTTGAACAGGAAACGCTACGCCGCCCTCCATTACAAAGCCCCCGGCACCGACCTGACCGTCGGCCTGCCCCGCCAACATCAGTGGCTGGCCGCCCAAAGCAAGGCAGGAAACGGAATCACCTTCACAGCCAACCTCCCCACCGAGGAAGTCTTCACCATGCCGCACAAGGATAAAGTGGACGGCGTGGTCAGTTCCTCCCGCCCGCTGGTTGTTTCAGGAACGACAATAGACGGTTTCACCCTCACCTTTGAAAAGGGCAAAGTGGTGAAGATCGCCGCCAAAAAGAATGAAGAAGCCCTGCGAAAATTGATCGAGACCGACGAAGGCGGTTCGCGCCTCGGGGAAGTTGCCCTTGTCCCGAACAGCTCGCCCATCAGCCGACGGGGGCATCTCTTTTACAACACCCTCTTCGATGAAAACGCCGCAAGCCACATCGCGTTGGGCGCCGCCTATCAATTTACGATGAAGGGCGGGGCCAAAATAACCCAGGCTGAATTCCGAAAGCGGGGCGGAAATCACAGCATCATCCATACCGATTTCATGATCGGCTCAAATCACATGGATATTGACGGCATCCTTGCGAATGGCAAACGCGAACCCATCATGCGGAAGGGTGAATGGGCGTTCAAAAGGTGAAGTGAATCCTTCGCCGTCCCCGGCGAAGGGAGCAAATCTAAATTCCAATCAAGCCCGATGACGTGCAATCATCGGGCTTTTTTATGGGCGGTATAATCGGTGCATCCCCACGTCAAAAGGACAAAACATGCCAATCAATTATCTCAACCAGCCACCCACCGCGCATCAAAGAAGGCCGCACCTGACCCGCGGCGATGAGTGGATTCGCGCATTTCTCAAAGAAGCAAAGGTTGGGCATGTTGCAACGGCATATGATAACCAGCCTTTTCTCAACCCGACCACTTTCTGGTTTGACGAGGAAAATCATCAGATCGTTTTTCATTCCAATATTGCGGGGAGAGTCCGCTCGAATATCGAGGCCAATCCAAAGGTCTGTTTGGAAGCGAGCGAATTGGGAAGACTGCTCCCGTCGAATGTCGCGCTGGAATTTTCGCTCCAATATCGAAGCGTCATCGTCTTCGGCACGGCGCGGCTGGTCACTGACCCAATCGAAGCGCGGAAATTACTTTACGGCCTCATCGGCAAATATTTTCCGAACATGACGGCAGGAAAGGAATACCGCGAGATCACAGACAAGGAATTGCGAGCCACATCGGTGTACGCGATTGAAATCGAATCATGGAGCGGAAAGGAAAATTGGGAGGAGCGCGCCGATCAATCCGACGAATGGCCTGCGCTGGACGAGACATGGTTCGAATGACCGTTTTCAAAGGAGAATAAAATGCCCGATAATTTTCGTACCGAAGAATTCAAAGTGGACGGCGAGAAGTTGATCGCCAAGATCAAGGAGATCATTCACGAGGGAAACATCCGCCGCATCATCATCAAAGACAAGGACGGCAAAACCGTCATGGAAATTCCGTTGACGTTTGGCGTGGTGGGCGTATTGCTCGCGCCCACGCTGGCGGCCATTGGGGCGGTCGCGGCGCTGTTGAGCGAGGCAACCATTGTGGTGGAAAAGAGTTCGTAACACACATACCGTAGGGGCGACCCGTCAATGCAATCAGGAATTACGTTGCGCAAAGGGAGGGTCGCCCCACAACCGGGGAGAATCTGCTTTTTAAACAGAAGCAGGTTTCGGGTCGTGGGAAGCGCGGATTTCCTTCGCAGAATCAAATGACATCCGTCAATGGTCAAATTCGGGGACATCTGAAATAATAAGGTCAGCCATAACATTTTCGAGAGGCGAGCCTTATGTTTCAATTGAGCGAAAGCACCGAAATGTATTTGAAAGCGATGGTCGAATTGAGCAACCGTGAAAAGGTTGCCGTTGGCCGTCTGGCAGAGCGCTTGAATGTGACGCCGGTTTCGGCGAATGAAATGGTGCGCCGTTTGAGCGAGCAGGGATTGATGACGCACACGCCATACAAGGGTGTGGCGTTGACTGCAAAGGGACGCAAGGCGGCGGGCGACGTGGTGCGGCGTCAGCGATTGTGGGAGGTTTTTCTGTACGAACATTTGAAGATCGGGTGGCCGCAAATTTACGAACTGGCCTGCTCACTTGAACATGCCACCGCCCCGGAAGTGACCGAGGCGCTTTCCATTTTTTTGGGGGATCCAAAGACCTGTCCGCGTGGAAATCCCATCCCCGCGGCGGATGGATCGTTCACACCGTTGGAGGGAGTCCCGCTTAGCACGATGCAGGCGGGAATGACAGTTTCGATTTTGGCTGTGAATGCCACATCCACCGAGGTGTTGAAATATTTATTCGAGCGCGGAATTTTGCCCGGGCGCAAGGCAATGATCGTGGATGCCGCACCGCTTCAGGGGCCGCTCACCTTGAGGGTGGACGGAAAGGAAGTGGCGCTTGGGCTGGCGATGGCGGAGTTTGTGATTGTAAAGAGTGCGCCATGAGCCTGCCTTTCGAATACGCTCAGGGCGAAACAATCAAACAAGGAAGAAAACAACAATGTCCAAGTCGGTTCAATTGCATTTGCTACAACCCGGTCAGCGGGCGACGATTTTGAAAATCAATGGCGGAGGAGCATTGCGGCGGCGCTTCATCGAAATGGGAATCGTCAAGGGTGAAACGATCCTGATCGAGCGCAATGCGCCGCTGGGCGACCCGGTGGAGTATTTCATCAAAGGATATCATCTTGCCCTTCGCAGGGAGGAAGCCGCACAGATCGAAGTGAAATTACACGGGGGCGGCGATGACTGACATGACCATTGCGCTGGCGGGGAATCCCAACGCAGGCAAGACCACTATCTTCAACCTGTTGACCGGTCTGCGCCAGCACACGGGGAACTGGCCCGGCAAGACCGTTGAAAAAAAGGAGGGCGAGATCGAACACGAGGGC
>JBBIUO010000326.1:0-4943 GCA_037440205.1 Chloroflexota bacterium | reverse complement strand
AAGTCCCCTACATCGACACTGGTTTCTGGCGTCACAATCGGGATTAACCCGGCGTGCATACAAGTGAGAACGGCTCCACCGCCACCTTCGGAGCAGGATAAGGAAATAATTCCTAAACACTGTTTGGCAATCTCCGCAAAATCCCGACTCGCTATATCCACCCACCCGATCGTTTTTATGTTTGGTGTCTCAAACAGCTCTTTGGAATAAGCACGGATAAAATCGCTTTCAGGATGTTTGGGATCTTTAGATATTGGTCCACATACGATCAGTCGATATTCGGGCAATTCAGAAAATGCCTCCAGCACCAAATCCAATCCCTTATGGGCAAAACCAGAACTGCCAAACCACAGGAAAGTGCGGCGACACGAATCAAAATCCTTCTGTTCAGGCCAATCCCAAAGAAACGGAACCGAAATGGGAACCCGGTAAATCGGCTTACCTGCGTAACGGTAGGTATTTATCGTAAACTCGTTTCCAAGGCAGGTGGCGCAATCCGCAACCTCAATGGCGCAATTGGGTGGAACAATCTTGTATGGTTTGATCGCAACACCTCGCCGTTTTTGGATCGCAAGGAGACGCTCGTGCTGCGCGGTCATATGATGAAGCCAGTGAGCAGTATCAATATGCATCACTTTGGCACATTCAGGATTTAAGAACGGCGCAATTCGTTCTAAATTCTGCCGGTGATCGATAAAAAGCGAGTAGGTTTTTTCGGGTATGAACTTTTGGTTGGTCCATTCGATGACATCAACAGCAAACCCCATCTCAAGGTATGTTTGGATGATATGAAAGTTTTCCCACTGGATGGAATGATTGTGCGGAATGGGCATTCCCTTTGGCAATAGAAAAGGCTCTACATGCAAAGAAGCAAGTACGTGTCCGCGTGGGTTCCCTTGGGGTTTGAGGGAAACAACAATGCGATTGATGCTTCTCCGCCGACGATCTGCCGCGGTTCTACCCTGTAAACGGTCTCGCAAGGAGAGCAGGGATTCATATACCGCCGGATTACGCCGCAACAGATTCGACAATGCGCCAAACATTTTTTGCATTAAGAGTCCTTCACTTCCGCCCGCCGCAATAAGCGGGCGGGAACGCCGGCGAGCACACTCCCATCAGGGAAATCCCCGTTCACAACGGAGTTCGCCCCCACCACACAATGTTTTCCCAGATGTACATTCGGCAAAATAATGGCGCCTTCTCCAATGAACGATCCGGCGCCAATGATCACTTCGCCATCCTCGGTCAAAGGTGACTGCGAAACCGGCAAGTCAATAACATCAAAACGGTGCTGATGGTCGGAAATAAAGACATGCCCGGCAATCATCACGTCAGGGCCAATTTCAACCCTGTGATTAGCCCCGATATGACAAAACATTTCAATGCTGACGCCATCCCCAATTTTGATGTGCGGGGAAAAGCGCTGTTGGCTGTGCCCGTATTCCGTCACGGCCTCGACGCGGCAATAAGGTGCGATCTGTACCCGGTTGCCCAATTCGATGCACTGCGGATTGATGAAGGTGTTCGGCCAGCCGATGCGAGTCCGCTCGCCGAAGGAACGCAACTGGGAAGCAAGCAGATTTCTCTCGCGTTCCTCTTCGACCTGATGAAGCCAGCGATGAAAATTCAAGAATCGATCTACAACCAAACGGCGAAGATTCATTCCCGCGTCTCTTCCTGCACTTGCCACTCGTGATCCACAAGCACCTTGTTCGATGCAGGCGGCGGAATCTGCCCGGTGCCAAAGAAGTTGCCCGGATGCACATCCAGATACGCAGCCCCAATAATATGATCAACGTTTTTGCCGGTCACTTGCATTACCGCGTTCAGCCGATAACGCCCATCCGGCAGCGGCAGGCGGGGAATATGACATAGGATGGTGCCGCGCTTTGGCAGGGCGGTCCGCATGCGGCGGGAGAATTGGCTGCCAAAATGCGCAACGGCTTCATCAATATGATTGTAAAGGGTCAGACCCCAGTCGAACACCATGCGTTCCGGCATATCATAAGAAAAGCAAATATCGATCTCCTCGCCGCAAATCGCCGATGTGGTACGCCCAGACGAATTCTCGAACCAGATGTCGCGAAACCCCTTGCCTGTGTCGCGATGCGTCCTGAATTTTTCCTCTGGATTCACAGTGCTGGCCAACCTCGAGAGATACGAACTCACGGCATCATCAGCCGGTCCCACCGCCGAAATGTGTCCCTGTTCCAGCACCACCGCCTGCGCACACAGGTTGCGGATCACACCCATATTGTGACTCACCAACAAAACCGTACGGCCTTCGTGCGCAACATCACCCATCTTTCCCAAGCACTTCTTCTGAAACTCTGCGTCCCCGACGGCCAACACCTCATCCACCACCAGGATCTCCGGGTCGAGATGCGCCGCCACCGCGAACGCCAAACGCACGTACATACCGCTCGAGTAGCGCTTGACCGGCGTATCAATGAACTTCTCCACCCCGGCAAAATCCACGATCTCATCAAACTTGCGCGCCACCTCCGCGCGGGTCATGCCGAGGATCGCCCCGTTTAGGAAGACATTCTCACGCCCGGTCAGGTCCGGATGAAAACCGGTTCCGACCTCGAGCAGGCTGGCCACGCGTCCCTTCACCTTGATCTCCCCCGAGGTCGGCGCGGTGACGCGCGAGAGGATCTTGAGCAGCGTGCTCTTTCCCGCGCCGTTGCGGCCGATGATGCCCAGCACTTCGCCTTGATTGACCTTGAACGAAATATCCTTCAACGCCCAGACTTCCTCGCCCACGCGGTTGCCATGGTCCGCTTCGCCGATACGGGCCAGCGGATTCGGCTTCCCGCGCATCCGCGCCCACCACACGTTCAGGTCATACGCGAAGGTCCCGGTCCCGATCTGGCCGAGGCGGTAGGATTTGGAAAGGTGTTCGACGGAGATAACTGTTGTCATAAATTCTCTTTACCGCAAAGCCCGCCAGAAGCGCGAAAATAGATCAAGAATTTTTTTACGGCCTTCGCGCCCTTTGCGGTTCAAAAAGATTACACCGTATCCATAAACGTCTGCTCGACGCGATTGAAGATGACTGCGCCGAGGAAGACCACCACGAGCATGAAACCAAAACTATATGCCAACTGTCCAACCTCCACACTCCCCGCGCCGAGGAAGGCATTGCGGAAGGCCTCCACGATGGAGGTCATGGGATTGGCGAGGATGAGCCAGCGGAATTGTTCCGGTACCGACGAGATGGGATAGATCACCGGCGTGGCATACATCAACAGCGACACGCCGAACGTGACTAGGAAGCGCAGGTCGCGGTACTTGGTGGTGAGCGAAGAGATGATGATGCCGAAGCCGAGACCCAGTCCCGCCATCATGAAGATCAAGACAGGCGTGAGCAGGATCCACGCGTTCGGCTGGATGTCCGCGCCGGTGACGGCGAAGTAGGCCATAAAGACAAGGAAGAACGCAAACTGAATCGAAAATGCGATCAGGTTCGAGAACAACACCGAGACCGGCACAGCCAGGCGTGGAAAATACACCTTGCCGAAAATATTGGCGTTGCTCACGAACGTTTCGCTGGTCTTGGTAAGACAACTGGCAAAGTACGTCCAGATCACGGTGCCGGACATGTAGAAGAGGAAGTCAGGCAGGCCGTCGGTGGGCAGGTTGGCGAAATTGCCGAAGATGATCGTGAATGTGATCGTGGTCAGCAACGGCTGGATCAAGTACCACAATGGGCCGAGAATGGTCTGCTTGTAGAAGGCCACAAAATCGCGGCGCACGAAGAGCATCACCAGGTCGCGGTAACGCCACAACTCGCCGAGGCGCAGGTCGAAGAGACTGCGCTGGGGGCCGATGATCATGTCCCAGTGTTCGGGTTCGAGATTCGAAACAGAGTCGGAGGTGGAAGTCATGGGTGGAAAGTGTCTGATTCAAAATGTTCTGCGAATGCCGCCTGCAAACTCTCTTCCCACGCGGGCATTTTAATTCCGAATGTGGAAATGAATTTTGCGGAGTCCAGCGCGGAAAACGCAGGTCGTTTGGCCGCATCAGGAAAGTCCGCCGTGACCGCGGGGAGAATGGATGTTGCCTGAACCGGCGGGTTACGCGGCAAAAGTTCCAACATTTTTTTTGCCATCTCGAAGCGGCTGACATATCCGCTTCCCGTCAGGTGATACACGCCGCGACGTTCACGCATCCACGCGGCGGGATTTGTTTCCATCTGGCGGATCAGTCCCGCCGTCGCTTCGGCCAGCGGACGGCACCAGGTGGGGTTGGCGGTCTGGTCGGTCACCACGCGCACTTGTGGATTCGTCCGCGCCCAGCCGAGGAACCTGGTCACAAAACTATGCGCGCGCAGGCTATACACCCAACTCGTCCGCAGGATCAAATATGCGCAATCGATCTGTTGAATCTTCCGCTCCCCCTCCAGCTTACTGCGGCCATATTCGTTCAATGGATTCGTTTCATCAGTCTCGACATACGGACTTCGCTTCTCCCCGTCGAAGACATAGTCCGTCGAATAGTGGATCAGCGCCGCGCGGAGTCTTTTCGCTTCCTCCGCAAGGACAGCGGGCGCCCGCGCATTGACCTTGTGCGCCAACTCAGACTCGCTCTCCGCCCTCTCCACGTTCGAATACGCGGCCGCATTGACGATCACCTGCGGGCGGACTCTCCTCACCGCATCGCGCACCTGTGCCTCATCTGCGAGGTCCGCCTCGGAGCGGTCTGTAGCAACCAGGTCACAGGTGCCGGACAGGAGGCGTTGCAACTCCCAACCGACCTGGCCGTTCTTTCCAAGCAACAAAATGCGCAACGCCATTACTCGTAGAGTTCCGCGTCGCGCAAAAGTTTTCCCGCCGCATCCTTCGGCGAAACGAGCGGGGTTTCGCCTGAGGGCACTGGCCAGTCAATGCCAAGCGCAGGATCGTTCCACAGCAAGGTCCGCTCCCATTCGGGCGCGTGAC
>JBBIUO010000325.1:0-4965 GCA_037440205.1 Chloroflexota bacterium | reverse complement strand
AATATGCCATAATTTGACATATACCTGGTTTATATTCATCAAGGATGTGACACATGACCAACACCGCCACGCGCCTGATCACGCTCATCTTTCTCCTGCAAAACCAACCGAACCAGAAGGCCTCGGAACTGGCCGAGAAACTTGGCGTTTCGGTACGGACTTTGCATCGCTATTTTCTCGACCTGAACGAGATGGGAATCCCGGTCTACTCGGAGCGCGGGCCGTACGGCGGATTTTCGCTCGTGCGAGGCTATAAAATGCCGCCGCTCGTTTTTACGCTCGAAGAAGCCGTCGCGATTGTGTTGGGAACCGGAATGGTGGAGGAATTATGGGGCGAATTGTATCGTGATGCCGCACAAGGCGCGCTGGCAAAGTTGGAAAACCTGCTCCCCGAAGAACAAGCGCGTGAGGTGGCCTGGGCGCGTGGATCGCTGTTTGCCACCGGAATGAACCGCGCAAGTTTGAAGGCGCAAACGCCCGCGTTGGAAAAACTACGCCGCGCCATCCGCGAGCGCCGCAGTGTAAGCATGAATTACCAGAGCAGTATGGTTCCGCATCCCTCCCAGCGCGAACTCGACCCATACGCGCTCGTCCACCGCTGGGGCTGGTGGTACGTGATGGGATTCTGTCACGTGCATCGGGAAATCCGCATCTTCCGCGTGGACCGGATTTTTGAAATCACGCTTTCCGATGCGACTTTCACTCAATCTCCCGATTTCAATTTGCAGGCTTACCTGAAAGACCAGGTGCAGATTCAACCGCAGGTCAAAGCCCGCTTGCGTTTTGATCCAGCGTTTGCGAATCTTGTGGCGGGGAATCAATCCTATTGGGAATCGGTGGAACAAAAACAGGATGACTCGGTGGAGGTCACATTCTCCGCGCCGACGCTCGAATGGGCGGCCAGCACCACACTGGCCTATGGTCCTGCCGTCGAAGTGATCGAACCGCCCGAACTGCGCGCGATGGTGACAGAGTGGAGCAGGGCAACCGCAGATAAATATTCAACAGAAAAAGGAAAACCATGAAACGCAAAATTCTATTCATTTCACTGGGAGTCATCCTCCTGGTGATCGTTCTTGCGACGGGAGGGTTTTGGTACATGTCCACGCAACCGTTGTATCAACCCGGCATGGCGCGCGAGATGGGCGCATCGCTCACGCCGCCCGCACAACCTGCCGACTCTGCCACATGGCTGGTCGAAACAGGAATCGAACTGACTCATTTCTCGGCGGGCGAAGGCCGCAATGTATTGATCATTCACGGCGGCCCGGGCATGCCCTTCCTCCAACCCATGAGCGGACTCGCATCGCTCACGAATGATTTTCAATTTCATTATTATGACCAACGCGGATGCGGCGAATCCACCCGGCCGATTGACCGCTTCGAGTCGCAGAACGTGTACGAGAACATGACCCGCCTCGATCGGACCCTTGGGCTGGGTGCCCAAATCGCAGACATCGAGCGCATCCGACAAATTCTCGGCGACGACCAACTGATTTTGATCTCGCCCGCCAACATGCTGGTGATGCCTCAACCCGACGCGGAAAGCGACCTGTTCGCTTCTGTCCGCGCGAAGCTGCCCAAAGACCAGCAAGCCGAATTCGACGAGTTCATGAAAGAGTACATGAACTTCAACACCCTCTTCCAAAAATCGGATGCGGATTTGGTGGCAATGAACGAGGAGTTTGGAAAGTATTACGTGCAGGTCACGGACATTCCCGCCCAAATGCCCGCTCAAGGCAGGCCCGGCGGATGGATGGTGTGGGCGCAATACATCAGCATGGGCCAGCGGCATGATTATCGTGCGGCGTTGAAAAATGTCACCGCACCGGTGCTGATCATTCACGGCGCGGACGATCTGCAAAGCGAATCCGCCAGCCGCATGTACGAAGATGCTTTTCCCAACGCCGAATTTGCCGTGATCGAACACGCGGGTCATTTCTCATTCGAGGGACAACCCGATGAGTTTGCGAGGATCGTGGGTCAGTTTCTCGCAGGCGTAATAAAAGGAGATTGACATGAAAACTCTCGACCTGAAAAAACAATTCAAATATCTGTATCAGCCGTCGGCGAAGAAGATCGAGGCGGTGCAGGTTCCGCGCCTGCAATTTGCAATGGTGGACGGCGCCATCGAAAAAGGCTCCGAGCCGGGCAAATCGCCGAAGTTTGCCGAAGCGACCATGGCTTTATACGGCCTGGCTTACACACTCAAGTTTATGCTCAAGAAGCGCAAGAGCAATGCCGTTGATTATCCCGTGATGGCATTGGAGGGATTGTGGTGGGTGGAAGACGGCGTGTTCGATATTACTGTGAAAGACAATTGGTTTTACACCCTGATGATTATGCAACCCGATGTGATCACAAAAGAACTGTTCGAGGAAGCACGCGAGCAAGTCCGCAAGAAGAAAGGGGACAGTGAAATGTTATCGAGGGCAAGGCTGGCGCATTTTGAAGAAGGTCTGTGTGTGCAGGTGATGCACATCGGGCCGTACGCCACAGAACCTGCGACGATCGAGCGGATGCGCGAGTTCATGGCGGAGAATGGCTTGAAGGATAACGTCGGCCCGCATGGCAAGCATCACGAAATCTACATGAGCGATCCGCGCCGGGTTGCGCCGGATAAGGTGAAGACGGTGTTGAGGCATCCGGTGGTGAGGGTGGGGAAGGTTGGGAAGTAGACAAGGAAACAGGTAGACAGGTAGACAAGGAATTACGGAGGCAGTTGTTGGGAAAATAACCGCCTCCTTCGTTATAATCGCCATCATGCCCGTCAAAACCTTTTCCATCTCCCTCTCCACGCGCGGGGACGTGGAAGTTCACGACATCACCAATGCGGTCGCCAGCCAGATTATGCAAAGCGGACTCAAAGACGGCGTGGTGACGGTCTTCTGTCCCTCATCCACCAGCGGGGTGACGACCATCGAATACGAATCAGGCGCGGTCAGCGACCTGAAGCGGCTCTTCGATGAGATCATCCCATCCAACCGCGAGTATGCTCATAATGCGAGGTGGGGTGATGGCAACGGCCATAGTCATGTCCGCGCCAGTTTGCTTGGACCGTCGCTCACCATCCCTTTTGTAAACAAACAATTGACTCTCGGCACCTGGCAGCAAATCATCTACGTGGATTTCGATAACAAACCGCGCAGGAGAGAATTGGTTTTGCAAGTGATTGGAGAATAAAATGAACTGCTTCTACCACCCCACCACTCCCGCCGTCGGGATTTGTAAATACTGCCAGCGCGGACTTTGCCCCGACTGCGCCGCCGTTGTGGACGATGTCCTTGCCTGCAAAGCCCGCCACGAAGATGAAGTCCACAAACTGGAGCAACTTGCCGCGCGGAATTTATTTCAGTCGAAGCGTGTGGCTTCGGGATACATGCGAAATGCGATTTTCTACGGACTGGTCGGCGCGGCGTTTGCCGGGTTCGGTCTCTGGCAGATGAAATGGATTGGTTTGCAGGCGGTTGTTTTCATCATGCTCGGAGTCTTCCTGCTGTACGCGGCGGGGGCGAATTATTTTGAGGGAAGGAAACACAAATAACCTGCAACCCTTTCGATTTGCCTGCGTAATTACAGTAGGTTGCGTTTGTAGCGCAACAGTAAACGAAAGGAGTAAACATGAGCGACATCAAAACCCTCACGCGGAGCAAATCCAACCGCATGATCGCGGGCGTGTGCGCGGGCCTTGCAGATTATTTCAACATGGACCCCACCGTCGTGCGCCTGTTATTCGTGCTTGGCTTTTTCACCCTGAACGGCGGAATGCTGGTGGCCTATCTCATCATGGCTCTCGTCACGCCGGAGGAATAACAACGTGTACCGCAAAATTGATTTTGCGTTTTACGGCGCAAAATAAATTTCCCTGGCACTGCCCGCCAGGGCAAGTGTGCGGTACGAATTTAACGAGCCAGCGCGAGGAAGACATCCTCCAGAGTTGGCTCTCCCCTTTCGATTTTTTCCACCTCGATCTTTTTCCCATTCAATAGATTTTGCATCGCTTCTTTTTCGACCCGCGAACTGATCACGCGTAGATGATCGCCCGTCAACCCGACACGTTCGACCCCCTCCATCCCGTGCAAAATTTCCAACCCCTGCTCCAGCGGATGCGCAAACACCTCCCACACATCCCCGGTGATGATGGACTTTTTTAAATTCGTCGGCGTATCCATCGCCAGCAGTTTGCCGTCGCGCATCACGCCGACTCGTTCGCAGTATTCGGCTTCGTCCATGTAATGCGTGGTGACGAGGATGGTCACGCCGTTTTCCGCCAGTTCGTAGATTAAATCCCAGAAGGCGCGGCGGGCGGTGGGATCGACGCCGGAGGTGGGTTCATCGAGGAACAATAATTTCGGTTCATGCACAAGCGCAATGCCAAGCGAAAGCCGTTGACGCCAGCCGGTGGACATGTCCCTCGTCAGGGTAGACTCGTGCCCTTTGAGGCCGACCAGTTCGAGGGTCCGTGTGATGCGGGCTTTGTCGGTGATGCCGTACACACCGCCGTAGAACGTCAAATTTTCCAGCGTCGTCAAATCATCATAGATGGCGAATTTTTGCGACATGTATCCGACACGCTTGCGGATCTCCTCGCTTTGTTTGAAAACATCGTAACCGAGGACGGTGGCCTGCCCGTCGCTTGGCTTCAACAGACCGAGCAACATGCGAATGGTGGTGGTCTTGCCCGAACCGTTCGGGCCGAGATAACCGACGACCTCGCCAGCCTGCACGTCAAAATTGATATGATCCACGGCGACGAAATCGCCGAATTTACGGGTAAGGTTTTGAACGGAGATGACAGGGTCGGTCATAACATTTCCTTCCTGATCGCGGAACGGATAAGTTCGGCTTTTTGAACGCGTCCCATTTTTTCATACGCCAGCGCTTCGTGCCGAAGGGAAAGGACAGGAACCTGCAAGCCGCGCCAATGCACCCACACACGAATTGATGCGATATCGGCGGCAGGCT
>JBBIUO010000324.1:4356-4977 GCA_037440205.1 Chloroflexota bacterium | reverse complement strand
ACCTACGATGAGATGCGCGATAAAACCTGGGCGTACGCCGCCGCCATCAAAGCCGCGGACTCATCAGCCCAAACGCTTGGCCCTGTGTTATGGGGCTGGTGCGCCTATTTTTATTCCGCGCTTGACGATTGTTATCCCGGCGCGGATCGTGCCGCGCACGGCAATACCGATTTTGTTCCCTGGTATCTCCAGCAGATGAAGACCTACGAACAGGCGCATGGCGTGAGAATTCTCGATTATCTCGATTTGCATATTTACCCGCAAATTGACGGCGTGTATTCTGATTCGCTCGGAAGCGCCGCGGTGCAATCTGCCCGTTTGCGATCCACGCGCCAGTTGTGGGACACGAGTTATGTTCACGAAGGCTGGATCGGCCAACCTGTGTATTTGATTCCGCGCATGAAGGATTGGGTGGCAAATAATTATCCTGGCACCAAACTGGCGATCACGGAATACAACTGGGGCGCGCTTGGTTATATGAACGGCGCATTGGCTGAGGCCGACCTGCTCGGAATCTTTGGCCGCGAGGGATTGGATCTGGCAACGCTTTGGGGACCGCCGGATGATTTCAACGCGCCCGGTGTTTTTGCGTTTCGCATGTATCGCAATTACGATGGCAGT
>JBBIUO010000324.1:0-4346 GCA_037440205.1 Chloroflexota bacterium | reverse complement strand
GGAAGCGCCTTTGGCGATACGAGTGTGCAAGCCTCCAGCGCCGATCAGGGACAACTGGCGATTTACGCGGCGACGCGCAGTGCAAGCGGAACGCTGACGCTGATGATCATCAACAAAACGAGTCAATCCCTCACCAGCGATGTTTCGCTTGCTGGATTCCAACCCGTAGGCTCCGCACAGGTCTATCGGTATAGTTCTGCCAATTTGAGTGCCATCATCCACGAAGCGGATCAAGCGGTCACATCCAGCGGATTCACGGCCAGCTTCCCGGCAAATTCGATTACGCTGATGGTGATTCCATCCTCCACTTCGCCGTCCACTTTTGTAGATGTTCCTCTCGACCATCCGCTGTACGCTTACATCGAAGCCTTGTGGGATGCGGGCTACACCGCCGGGTGCAGTACCAGCCCATTGATGTTCTGCCCGGATACCATTTTGGATCGCGCCCAATCTGCCGTGTTCATGCTGCGCGGACAAATGGGTTCAGGTTACACGCCTCCGCCCGCGCCGTGGGATACCTTTGGCGACGACTGGACTGGCTTCGAGTGGGCGGAGCCGTGGGCCGAAGGCATGTGGCAGGAAGGATTGACTCAAGGCTGTCAAACCAGCCCACTGATGTATTGCCCAGCGACTCAACTCCCGCGTGTGGAAGCAAGTGTGTTCGGTCTGCGGATGAAATATGGCGTGGCATACACACCGCCCGCGGCAAGTGGAACGTTGTTTGCCGATTTTCCACCGACCGATCCGAGTTACTGGGCGATTGACTGGGCGGAGCAAGCCTATCTCGATGGACTGCTTCCCGCCTGCGGCACGGATAGTGTCAGTGGAAAGCCGATGTTTTGCCCAAGTGAGTTGGTCAACCGCGGCTGGGGCGCGTATTTGATTGTGCAGGCGAAGAATTTGCCGTTGCCGTAAACCCTTTCTTCAACTCGTGTGTTTATAAAAAGTGACAGCCGTTTTCGCTGGCTGTCACTTTCTTTTTTACCCGGCGTCGCTCTGCCAAAATTTCAAACCAAATGTTAAACATGTTTCTTTATGGAATTGCATGATGCGAGGTGAGTCAATAACAAATATGAACTCAACCTAACAAGCCTGCCGGTTTATTGATTAAAGAATAATGGTATATATTGCCTTACTATCGTAATCATAGCCAAGGAAACAACGACATGAAGAAAGCAAAATTCTGGTTTCAGTTTTTAGCGGTGCTGGTCGTGGCAATGGGGGTCTTGCAGGCGAATGCAACACAAGCCGCGCCTCTCTCCGCCAATTATCCAACCGACCCGACTGCCGATATTGATTGGTCCGCTGGGACAAGCAGTGTGGCGGATGTGCAATCCGCGTTTAATCAGGCTCGCGCCGCAGAAAGCAGTCAGCTGGGTACGTCTCTTTCAATTTTGACCCTGCCCGGTCAGTCCGAATGGGATGCGATGAGCGACGGGGAAAAAGCCTTGTGGCTGATCAATCATGAACGGGTTGATCGCGGCGTGCCGCCTCTCGAAGGGTTGGAGTTCAACGTCACTGCTGTCGCGCAGACCTATGCCGATTATCTGCTGACCAACAACCAGTGGGGTCATGAAGCGGACGGTCTCGATCCCTGGGAGCGTCTCGATGCGAATCCAACCATCCATGCCTGTCATGAATTCCTGGGCGTGGCGGAGAATTTGTCAGTTCTTGTCACCAGCGGTTCGAGCATCAATCTGCCCATCGAACGATCCGTTTATTCGTGGATGTATGAAGGTACCGCATACAACTGGGGACATCGCCACGCGCTCTTGTGGATTCCCTTCAACGATGACAACGGCGCTTCCGGCAACGAAGGCTTTCTCGGCATTGGGAGGGCAAGCGGCGGCCCGTATCAAGGTCCCTTCTCGCAACCCTGGCCGTTTGCAGAGTTGATCGTTCTCAACGTCTTCGATCCATGCGCGGATTTTTCCACTTCGCAACCCACCTTCGCGGATGTGCCTTTCGATCATCCTTTGTACCAATACATTCAGATTTTGTATGAAGGCGGATACACCGGCGGGTGCAGTACGGACCCGTTGATGTTCTGCCCCGATACGATTTTGGATCGCGCGCAGGCGGCTGTCTTCATGATGCGCGGGCAAATGGGAACTGGTTATACACCTCCACCTGCACCCTGGGATACCTTCGCCGACGACTGGACCGGCTTCGAGTGGGCGGAGCCGTGGGCCGAAGGCATGTGGCAGGAAGGATTAACGGCAGGCTGTCAAACCAGTCCATTGATGTATTGCCCGTCCACGCAACTTTCACGACTGGAAGCAAGCATCTTCGGTTTGCGGATGAAGTACGGCGCTTCCTACGTCCCTCCGCCTGCTACTGGAACCCTGTTAGCCGATCTACCCGACGCAAGTTACTGGGGCGCCGGGTGGGCCGAGCAAGCCTACCTTGACGGTCTGCTCCCCGCCTGCGGCACCGACAGCGTCAGCGGCAAACCGTTGTTCTGCCCGTCCGAATTGGTCACTCGCGCCTGGGGCGCTTACCTGATCGTGCAGGCAAAGGGATTGCTCCCGACGCCGTAGCGCGGTTGTACCGCAAAATTCATTTTGCCCCGCGCGGGCAAGATAAATTTTACGGCACTGAAACAAAATCTTCCATTTCGCCTAAATATCCATTACCGAATTCTCTCAAGGTGAGTAAATCAAATATAAAATTTATAAAGAAACCTGCTTTGGTAGTGTGAAAGGCAAAAGGCAGTCGCTTCCATCGGAAGTGACTGCCTTTTGTTATGCAAATAAGATGAAATTTTCCCCTTTTAAGTTTTATAAAATATATGACGGTGGAATGCTTTTTGCATTACGCCATGTTGTCGTTTATGAAACTGGAAGGACAAAATGAAAACCATGAATCTAATTTCCCCTTTGTATAAAGCCTTGCGGGGGATCGTATTTCTGGCTGTCCTCCTCTCCGCCTTTCAGGTACAGCCTGCACAATCTGTCCGTGCGCAGGATGGCGAAGAGGATTTAAAGGTTTGTTTGTTGCCCGGAACCGCGCAGTTGGAGCAGGCCGAAGTTCAGGCCTTGAAATCCGCGTTACGCAGGGCGGATAAGGAAGTTGATTTCAATGGAGCAACGTGTTTCGCTCCGATTGAGTTGCGAGATGAGGGGAAGTGGAAGTTCGTGACTCTGGCCGGGTTGAAGAAGATGCCGGGATCGGCATGGACGGTCTCGGATGACGCGGTCTGGTCGGACAACTCGATCATTCACCTTGCCGATAGCGGAGTGGATGCGTCCATTGCAGGGACGAAGGCTTTTTCCAAAGCCCTCGCCGCTGTGCCGGAAAGCATCCTCCCGGCAGAGTCGAAGGCGATCATTGATCCGTTGTCGGCAGATAAACCGGCTCCAATGGCGGGCGAAGTGTATCGCTTCCCATTCGAGTTGGGGTATCAGGTGTACTATGGCACCAAGGGCGGCGGAGTGCACGTTGGCGAGTTTTCGACCGTGCTTGGCGGAAGCAGTATGGCGGTGGATCTGATGTCGGATGGCGACACCAGCATAAATCACGCCCCGAACCGTCTGCTTGCGGCGGCGCCGGGAACGGTGGTGAAGAAATGTTCGGATACCTCCAAAAATTCCACCTACCTTATCATAGATAACGGCAGTACCAAGTTTCTATATGCCCATGTCCGCTCCACCACCGCGCCTCCATTGTGGGCGGTCATCTCTGCGTGGGGAATCCAGATCGGCGAACTCGTGCCTGGAACCTTCAGCGACGGCTTCTGTGGATATGCCAGCCAGACGGCTAACTTCTTTCACGTTCACTTTGAGTTTTTGAACAGGCCCACCCTCACGCTCAGCGATTGGACGCTCGATACAACCGCTGAAACGTGGCAGAGGGGCGCAGAAGTCTGGCATAGCGGGGAATGGAAGCAGGTGGGCGGTACCGTGACAGGTTGCAGTCAAGTTTCCTATACCGGTGTGATCCTTTACGAGAATGCCAACTGCAATGTGGAAACCGCCGGGCTGAGCAAGTCATTTTCCGCCGCCACGAATTGGACGGATATCGTGGCCGACCCAATTCACGAGAAGACGTCTTCGATCTATGTCTCGACAGGCTGGTCTGTAAAGGTGTTCGAAAAAGCAATTGCGGATGGCGGCGGCTCGTGGAGATGCGTCACCGAAGACCTGCCGGACCTGAGCACGAGTTACTACACCAACGGCGATACGGCCCGGAAAATGGACAACGATATCTCGTCCGTTCAGGTGTATAACGATGGAAATTGCGGAAGCGGCGCAACATCCATCTGGTCGGCTAAATATTTCAATGGACACGACCACTGGCTGGATACCTCCAACTTCAATAACCAGATGTGCGAGGAGACCATCAAC
>JBBIUO010000323.1:922-4977 GCA_037440205.1 Chloroflexota bacterium | reverse complement strand
GGCTCCATGCAGGTACACGATCCGCACGTTCGATCCAAGCGATTTTTCCTCTGGACCGAGAAGGGTCAGCAATGCAATTGCAATGACAGTGATTAAGAAATAAGCGAGTGGAGATTTGAGTTTGGACATGGCGCGAATTGTAATCGCATCCAAACAAATTTGTCTGGCGATGCTTGACAATCGCTTTGCATGTGGATACACTCATGGCGTTTGGGGAGTAGCCGCCTGTTTCCCCACAGGATGAATTGTCGTCATACCATTGGCAAAATTGCCATCGGCAGTTCATGCGTTTTGAAAGACGTTGGCGAGACCATCACGGAGGTTGTGGCGGTCTCGTTTTAATTTACAGGACGATTTCCGAAATTCGATCAGGAGATTTGCATGGCATACGAAGAAGCACAGCAACACGAATGGCACTCGCTCACGGCGCGTGATGTGCTGGAACATTTGGAAGTGCATGAGGAGGGATTGACGACCGCCGAGGCGGAAAAACGTCTTGCTCATTATGGCCCCAATCAACTGAAGGAAGCGCCGCGTCCGGGGTTCCTTGCCATGTTGTGGGATCAACTGAATAACTTTGTGGTGATCCTGTTGATCGTCGCTTCGATCATTTCCGCATTGCTGGGCGATTACGTGGAAGCCGCCGCGATCATGGCGATTGTCGTGTTGAATGCGGCGCTGGGCATCGTACAGGAACAACGCGCGGAGCAGGCATTGGCCGCATTGAAGAAGCTTGCCGCGCCCGATGCGCGTGTGATTCGTGATGGCGTGCATACCACCGTCCCTTCGTACAATCTTGTGCCGGGCGATATTGTCTTTTTGGAGGCGGGGAATTTTGTCCCCGCCGATTTGCGTTTGCTCGAAGCTGTAAATCTTCGCGTGGAGGAGGCTTCGCTCACGGGCGAATCGCTTCCCGTGCAAAAGAACGCGGCTACTGTGCTCGATAAAAACGTCCCGCTTGGCGATAGAAAAAATACGGCCTTCATGGGAACGGTCGTCAATTACGGACGCGGGCGCGGCGTGGTCACAAGCACAGGGATGCGCACACAACTCGGCCTGATCGCCACCATGCTTCAAAATGTCGAAACGGAGGAGACTCCTCTTCAACGAAGGCTCGACCAGCTTGGCAGGTCGTTGAGCATCGGTGCATTGATTCTCGTCGCTGTCGTCTTCGTCGTTGCACTCATCAACTATACCGAGATCGGCGGGTTGTTTTCTGCGCCCTGGGAATATCTAAAAGAATACGCGTCGGATATCACCGAAGTCTTCATCATTGCCATCAGTCTTGCGATTGCCGCCGTGCCGGAGGGACTCCCTGCCGTGGTGACGATCTCCCTCGCGCTGGGGATGCGGGAGATGGTACAGCGCCACGCACTCATCCGAAAGTTGTCTTCCGTTGAGACGCTTGGTTCGGCCACGACGATTTGTTCCGACAAAACCGGCACGCTGACCCAAAACGAAATGACCGTCACCCGCGTATGGGCCGACGATCAATTCATGCACATCACGGGAACGGGGTATGCGCCGGAAGGTGAATTTCAGATTGACGGCAAAACAGCGGATGTTTCCCAGTATCACGCGATTCTTTCCACGCTCTGGCTTGGGATATTGAATAACGACGCAACCATCGAGACGACCGGCGAAAACGAATCCTCTCAAACCTATCGCATCGTGGGCGACCCGACAGAGGGTGCGCTGTTGGTGGCCGCCGCCAAGGCTGGAGTTGGTCACGTTGAAACCGACGAGGCTTACCCGCGCGAGAGCGAAGTGCCGTTCGATTCGGAACGCAAGCGCATGATCACCATTCACGGCGTGCGTAGTCCCAAGGCGTCGGACCCATCTCCGTTTTACGACGACAAGCACAAGAACTGGGACGTGATCGCCGTCAAAGGCGCGCCCGATATTGTGCTGGAACTCTGCACCAAATATCTCGGCATGGACGACAAGCCGCGTGACATGACAAGGGAAGTGAAGCAAAGAATCCTTGCCGCGAACGATTCCATGACCCGGGACGCCCTGCGTGTGCTTGGCTTTGCCTATCGCGTGGAAAGGGATGTGCCTGACAATATCGAGCAGGTGAAGACCAACGACCTGGAAAAGGATTTGGTTTTCGTCGGCCTGCTGGGCATGATCGATCCGCCTCGTGTGGAAGTGAAGCCCGCGCTCGAAAAGGCGCGTCATGCCGGCATCCGCACGGTGATGATTACGGGTGACTTCCCGAATACAGCCAAGGCCATTGCCGAAGCGATCGGTCTTCTGCGCCCCGGTAAAAAGGTGATGACGGGGGGAACCCTGGACGATATCGACGACGAGGAATTGAAGAACGTCATCGAAGATACCGATGTGTTCGCCCGCGTCTCTCCCGAACACAAGATGCGCATCGTGGATGCCTTGCAGGCCAACGACGAGATCGTCGCAATGACCGGCGATGGCGTGAACGATGCGCCCGCCATCAAACGCGCCGACATCGGCGTGGCGATGGGCATCACCGGCACAGACGTTGCCAAAGAAACCGCGGACATGGTTCTCACCGACGATAATTACGCCAGCATCGTTTCGGCGGTGGAGCAGGGACGAATCATCTACTCGAACATCCGCAAGTTTGTGTTCTTCCTGCTTTCCTCGAATGTGGCCGAGATCATGATCATCTTCCTTGCCACGCTGGCGGGGTTGCCTGCTCCGCTGACGGCGATACAACTGCTGTGGCTCAACCTCATCACCGACGGCGCGCCCGCCCTTGCGCTCGCCATGGAAAAAGGCGACCCCGATATTATGAATCAAAAGCCGCGTGCGAAGAGCGAACCCATCATCAACCGCTCGATGGGCATCGGCATCATCGTGCAGACGATTGCTCAAACGAGCGCGGTGCTTGGCGCATTTGTCACGGGGCTGGCATGGCATCTCGAAGCAGGATCAGTCATCCCGTCTGGTGCGAACGTGTTGTCTTTCGTCCTCGCCCATGACTGGCGCGGCGTGGATGTCCAAGCCGCGGAGACGATGGCCTTCGTCACGCTTTCGCTGGCCGAATTGTTCCGCGCTTACACGGTTCGTTCGGAGCGCGCATCCATTTTCAAGATTGGAATCTTCTCGAACAAATACATGCAATACGCGGTGGGACTTTCGATTGCGTTGTTGTTGCTGGTATGCGCCGTGCCTTTCCTGCAACCCATTTTCAACACGCACTTCCTCAGCGGGCGCGAATGGGGGCTGGTGGTTGGCCTTGCGTTGATGCCCGCGGCGGCGGAGGAAATTACGAAGTTTATTTTACGAAGAAACAAGGCGTAAAAACAGAATCCTCTCCGAGAATCATCGGGGAGGATTTTTGATTTAAAAAGTGAAGTATGATTCAGCCATGTTCAACAAGGATAAAAAATTATCGCCCGGACAACTGAAAGCCTTTCACAACTATTCATCCATCCTCGCGCTTGGATTGATCGCTGCCTTCATCGCCTTTTTGTTTCAACGATTGACCCTGCCGCGCATGGATTTTTACAACGAGTTATGGGGACCGGCCTATCTGCTCGTGCATGGAAAAAGCCCGTACGACACAGCCAGTTTGAATCCCATTCTGCCTGCCGTCTGGTTTCCGATGGCGATTGGATTCTTTTTCCCGCTTGGCTGGCTTTCGGAAAGTGCGGCATTGCAAGTTTGGTTCATTTTCAATATCGTCGAAATTTGTGCGATCGTTTTTCTGGTGCAAAGAAACAACCGTTCGTTGTACAACACGGCGGTTCTGGCCTTGCTTTATTTTTTCTTCCCGTTCGTTTTGAATCATTTCAACCTTGGACAGTTTTCCATCACGGCGGTGTTGTGCCTGATTCTCTCCGCGTACCTGCTTGGAAAATTCAATGACTGGCCTTCGGCATTTTTTCTCGCTCTCGCGCTTTCCAAGCCGCAGCTGGGAATCATTGCCGTGTTCGGGTTGGCTGTATTTCAATTTTACAAAAATGGATTCAGGGGGATGTTTCGTTTTGGGTTGCAAACGCTTTTCATGGCCGTGTTGATGAGTCTTCCATTGTTCATCGCCTACCCTGCCTGGATTCCAGACTGGTTTG
>JBBIUO010000323.1:0-912 GCA_037440205.1 Chloroflexota bacterium | reverse complement strand
AAACTACACGTGGCTTCATCCCTCGCTGTTTTCCGTGTTGCGGCTATCGTTGGGCATGTGGGGGACTGTGATCTGGGCAGCGATTACGATCCTCGCGCTGGTTATTTCCTTTTTCATTTGGAGGAGATTCGACCCTTTCACTGCCATGCTGTGGAGCCTGGCGCTGACGACTCTGGTCACGCCCTACGTCTGGAGCTGGGACTTTGTCCTGCTCCTGCCGCTTTGGATGGTCTCGTTTGTGAATGCAGGCTGGAAATCGAAAATATTTCTGCTGGCCTCTTACGGCCTTGCCTGGTATGGAATGGCGCTGGTGCAAATGCAGGTGGGGAGTCAGAACCAGTCATTTTGGTGGGTGCCTCTGTGGTTTATCGGCATGTTGGCGTTTTTACCACGAAGCGCCACAACAGCACACAAGGGAGGAGAATGACCCTATTTTTTCCTCGTCAAAAATGCGTGCATTCCTTTTAGGACCTGCTTCCATTCGCCTTCGGCATCCAGTTTGCGTTGAATATCCGCCGAGCGCCGGCGCATGGCCTCGATCACCCGTTCATCCTCTCCCGCATCGAGCCAGAAGCCGTGACTGTTTTCGGCGCAATAATCCAGTTTCAGGTCGTACAAGCGATATTGAAATTCATCCAGCCTTGTGCCGCATTGCGGGCAGGGAAATTCGGTCCTGGATTGAAAATGAATCAGCGAGCCTTTGCGGGCGTCGTCGTCGAAGACCGTGTCTTCCAGTTTATCCAGTTCGTTGAAGTCCAGCCACATGCCGCGGCAGTTGGGACATGAATCGACCTCGATCATGCCTTTGTAGTATTTCTTCGCCAGTTCAGTGTTACATTTTGGGCAGTTCATACTTTATGTCATTGCGAATACTATGAGTTTGTCAAGCATTTTTTAGAAGCAAAGGGTTGA
>JBBIUO010000322.1:0-4998 GCA_037440205.1 Chloroflexota bacterium | reverse complement strand
ATTCCGCACGATTTCAAATTCCAGTTACTGCCGCCAGATTGGGAACGCTTCACCCCGTTGATGGAAAATTCCATTCGCCGCGTGCCAGCCATTGAAGACGCCGAAGTCATCAAATTATTGAATGGCCCCGAAGGCTTCACGCCTGATGGCGAGTTTTTGCTCGGCCCCACTTCCGTCAAAGGTTTTTGGGTGGCGTGCGCGTTCTGTGCGCATGGACTCGCCGGCGCGGGCGGCATCGGCAAGGTGATGGCGGAGTGGATCATTGACGGAAATCCCGAATGGGATATGTGGCGGCTCGACGTGCGGCGCTTCGGCCCCAATTACAACAACATTGATTACACCGTGGCGCGCACATTTGAAACCTACACACAATATTACGACATTCACTTTCCCGGCGAAGAGAGAATGTCGCGTCGCAACGTCCGCACCTCGCCCACTTACTTCCGATTGCGTGATTTGGGCTGTGCCTTCGGCGAAAAGATGGGATGGGAACGCCCGAACTGGTTCAAGATTTATGAGGAGAAAGCGACTCATGGACATGAGCCGAAAGGCTGGGCGCGCCACAATTGGTCGCGCGCCATCGGTCATGAGCATTTGATGACGCGCGAACACGCGGGCCTCTTCGACGAAACATCGTTCAATAAATTTGAAGTGCGCGGCCCTGGCGCGTTGAAATTTCTCAATTATGTTTGCGCCAATGAAATGGATCAGCCGCTTGGCGCGATCACGTACACCCAATGCCTCAACAAACGCGGCGGCATCGAATGTGATTTCACCGTCACCCGTCTCGCCGAAGATCGCTTCTTCATCGTCACTGGCACAGCCTTCGGCCAGCACGATATGTCGTGGCTTTCGCTCAACATGCCCGAAGACGGTAGCGTCACCATCGAAGACGTCGGTTCGAACTACGCCTGCATCGGTTTGTGGGGACCGAAGGCGCGGGTGATTTTGAAGAAAGTGACAAGCGAAGACATTTCGAACGCGGGATTTCCGTACATGACCGCCAAACGCATCACCGTCGGCGACGTTCCGGTCATCGCTTCACGCGTGACCTATGTTGGGGAGCTGGGCTGGGAGTTTTACTGCCCGATGGAGTATGGCCTGCGACTCTGGGATACATTGTGGAAGGCAGGCGAACCGGAAGGCATGGTCGCCGGCGGATACAAAGCCATTGACACTTTGCGGCTCGAAAAGGGTTATCGTTATTGGAGCGGCGAGATTTCGCCGGATTACACCCCGTACGAAGCGGGCCTCGGTTTTGCAGTGAAACTGGATAAAAAAGATTTCATCGGCAGGGACGCGCTGGTCAGGCAAAAGAAGGATGGCATCACGCGGAAACTTTGCACGATCACACTCGACGATGACCGCACGATTGTGTTGGGCAAGGAGCCGATTCGCGCCGGTGAAAAAATCGTCGGGTGGGTGGCGGCGGGTGGATTCGGCTATTCGGTGAAGAAGTCCATTGCGTATGCCTACCTGCCAATGGAATATGCAAAGGCCGGCACGAAGTTGGAAATCGAATGCTTCGGCGAACAGGTCGGTGCGGAGGTAACCCAGTCTGTGTTGTGGGACGCGAAAGGCGAGAAGATTCGGCAATAAGTGTGCGTCATTGCGGGTCCGAAGGGCAAAGCAATCTTCTGCTTGAATGGGGATTGCTTCGTCGGGAAGAACGCCCTCCTCGCAATGACATGTTTCAGTAAACAGAATCAACTGTCAGTTAGTAAAGAAGCGAGCATCAACTTTCCAGAAAGGAGTTTAGCCATGTTTGATAGTCCAGTTGAACGTTTGATGAAGACGCATCCAGATATGGAAGTGTGGTGGGATTCGTCTCCATTGGTCTATGGCCAGTGGACTCGAAAGATGCTAAATTCCTGCGAGCCCGGCCGCAAGAAGATTTTGGAGGAACAACTCGCGCGGTTGTACAACTTCGATGCGCCATCCAAAAGCGTCTTTCGTGGCTGCACCACCAACCCGCCGCTTTCGTGGCAGGCCGTCCAAAGCGACCCTGAGTTTTGGAGCAAGTGGGCAGACGAGTTGATCAGGGCGAACCCCGCTTATAAATTGCACGATCTCGTTTGGGCGGTTTACAAGGAAGTGGTGAAGCGCGGCGCGCAAATGGTTTTGCCGATTTACGAAACGAGCGGTGGACGCTTCGGTTGGATTTCGGGACAGTTGGATCCGCGCCTCTTTACCGAGACCGAGCAAATGGTTCACGACGCCGAGGAGTTGAGCGCGCTCAGCCCGAACGTGATGATCAAAGTGCCAGCAAGTATGCAGGGCATCGAGGTCGTGAAGATTCTGACGTCCAAAGGAATCAGCACGAACACGACGGTTTGCTTTACCCTGCCGCAGATCATGGCATCCGCAAACGCGGCGATGGATGGAATCAAGATCGCCGAGAAAAACAAAGTGAATTTGAGCAAATGGCGCGCGGTGATCACGATGATGATCGGGCGGCTGACCGAGCAGGAAACACTCGACATTCAGGCGGAGCGAAAGAACATCAAACTTTCGTGGCAGGATAAACATTGGTTCGGCATCGCGGTCTTCCGCCGCGCGTATCGCATCCTGACGGAGAATGGATACGCCAGCAAGATGCTTGCCTGCTCGATGCGGCCGGGTCCGGTCGTGGCGGGAAAGACTCGATTTTGGGACGTGCAAAAAATCGCGGGCGGCGACATCGTGTACACCTGCCCGCCTTACGTGTTGGAACCGCTCTTCGAGATGGGCGACGACCTCCTCTTTGAATCCGAGATAGAGAAAGACATCCCCGCAGATGTGTTGGATAAACTGATGAAAATCCCGTACTGCATCCAGGCGTATGATCCGAACGGCCTGGCGTTGGAGCAATTCAACGATCACCCGTCCACGGTCAGTACGGTGGAAACATTTTCGAAAGGGTTTGCCGGGCTGGAGGAATTCATCGGTAAACGCATGGCGGTTCTGAACTAACATGGCCGACATCAAAAATAAAAACAGCCAAAGGTCGGAAGACCGGAAGGAGGCGCTTTCTGTTTAATTTCAACACTCATCTCTCGTAGGTCTGCAAGAAACCAACGCCAGTCAAATCTAAATCAAAATTTGGAAGGATGCCATATGCCATGTCCATGACATTAGCAATCGACAAAGCGATCGCGAAAGTGCCGTTCCTGAAGGAATCCAAGAACGTAAAAAAGACTCCGTTGAGCGGCGGTATTACGAACCTGAATTTCAAGATAGACGCTGATGGAAAATCCTATGTGATCCGCCTCGCCGGAGAGGGTACGCATCAACTGGGCATCAAGCGCGACGTGGAGTACGCGGCGAACTACGCGGCGGGGCAGTTGGGAATCGCGCCCGACGTTGTGTATTTCATCGAACCCGAGGAATACATCGTCACGCGATTCATCAATGGAAAACCCATCCCGCCCGACACCATCAAGCAACCCGATTACCTCGCGCGCGTGGTGAAAAAGATCCGTCTCTTCCACCGGCGCGGGCCGAAACTCAAAGGCGAGTTCAACGTCTTCCGCCGCGTGGAAATGCTCGAGAAGGTTTCGAGAAGCAACAACTGCAAATTCCCGCACGATTGGGACTTCATCATGCAGAAGACCATGGAAGTGAAGAAGGCGCTGGAAAAAGACCCGTACACTCCCACCCCCTGCCACGACGACCTGCTGAATTTGAACTGGCTGGAGGAGGAAGTGCCGGGCGACATCGGCGAAATCCGTTTGCTGGATTGGGAATATGCCGGCATGGGCGATATTTTCTTCGACCTCGCGAATTTCTGCCATCATCACCGCCTGAATGAGGAGCAGGTGCGCTTCTTTCTTAACGAGTATTTTGGTGACGTGACCCCCAAGCATTATGCCCGCCTCAGGCTGATGTGGCCCATGTCTGAACTGCACGAGGCGATGTGGGGCACCACCCAAACCGGCATCTCCAAACTGGAGGAGGATTTCCAAGGCTACGCCGACTTGTGGTTTGCGCGCTTCCGTCAACACGTGACGGATTTCCGCTGGGAGCAGTGGTTGAAGGATGTGGCAAAAAAGAAATGATGAAGGAGAAAGGATGAAGGATGAAATAAAAATTCATCCTTCATAATTCATCCTTCATCCTTTGTAAGAGTTCGACTATTCTAAAAACAGACTATCAAGCAAGGAGAAAACCATGTCCATCGTAAACGCAAAAGAAATCATGATCCCCGCCGCCAAAGAGGGATGGGCTGTCGGCGCGTTCAACATCACAGACCTGCTGCAATTCGAGGCGGTCATTGACGCGGCCATCGAAAAGAAAGCGCCCGTCATCGTGCAAACGTCTGTCAAGCCCTCCCAGTTTTTGGGAACCAATATGATGGTCGCCATTTACCGCACACTGGCTGAATCCGCGCCGGTGCCGGTCTGCCTGCATCTGGATCACAGCACCGACATCGCCTATTGCAAAAAATGCGCCGACGCCGGTTACACCAACATCATGATTGACGCTTCCAAACAATCCTACGAAGAGAACATCCGCCAGACCAAGGAAGTGGTGGATTACTGCCACAAGGTCGGCAACATCTCCGTCGAGGGAGAGTTGGGAACCGTCGGCGGCGTGGAGGATCAGATCAAGGTCGCGGAAGACGAGGCGCAGTTGGCGAATCCCAAACAATCGGTAGAATTCGTGGAACGGACGGGTCTCGATATCTTCGCCCCTGCCATCGGCACCGCGCACGGTGTATACAAGACCAAAAATCCGAAAGTGGATTTCGAGCGCATGGCGACCATCCACAAGATGCTGAACGGCAACGGAATCAAAACCCCGGTGGTTGTCCATGGCGGAACGGGCTTGCCCGACGATTACATCGTCAAACTGCGTGAAGCAGGCGGAGCCAAATTCAACGTATCCACCGAGTTGAAGCACACGCTGATTGACTCAAAATGGGAATACATCAGCGCCCACCGCGACGAATACGACCCGGGCAAATTGGACGTCTTCGTCCGCGATGCAACCCGGAAAGCGGTAATGCACTGGATGGAT
>JBBIUO010000321.1:3282-5035 GCA_037440205.1 Chloroflexota bacterium | reverse complement strand
TATCTTACTACAACTCCACACTCGTGTGCATGGCGGGATAATGCACATGCTTCACGTTGTTCTCTTTCAATTTCTCCCTCAACGGAAGCGCGCCCTTCTCCTCCCCGTGGACGAGGAAGACATATTCCGCATTTTGCCTGACGCCCGAAGCGTACTCGACGAGCAAATCCTGTCCCGCGTGCGCCGAAAGACCGCCGATGGTGGCGATCTCTGCGCGGCATTTGTAGGTGTCGCCGAAGATTTTCACATGCTTCTCACGGTCTGCAAGACGGCGGCCCAGCGTCTCCGGTGACTGCCACGAGACGATCATGATCGTGTTCTTTTTGTCTTCAATCGCCCAGCGGATGTGATACACGATCCGTCCCGCCTCGGCCATGCCCGAAGCCGAGAGGATGATCATCGGGTCGGTGCGGTCGTTCAGGGCTTTGGATTCTTCGAGGCTGTTGATGTAGGTCAGCAATTTGAACTCCAGCGCGGGATGACCGGAGTGAATCAAGTCCTTCATCTCCGCGTCGTAGCATTCCTCATGCTTGCGGAAAATTTTCGAGGCGTTCACCGCCAGCGGACTATCCACGTAGACAGGCACATTGGGCAAATCGCCTTCATCGTACATGCGGCTGAGATTGTAGACGAGTTCCTGCGTGCGTCCCACTGCAAAGGAGGGGACAGTGACTTTTCCGCCCCGATCAATTGTCCGCTTGATGGCGAGGCGCATTTCGTTGTAGGCCTCCTCCGGGTCGCGGTGCGGTTTGTCGCCGTAGGTTGATTCCATCAGCAGGACATCCACATCATCTTTCGGCAAAACAGGATCGCGCAAAATCGGCATGTTCCTTCTGCCAATGTCGCCCGAAAACCACAAATGCTTTTTCAATCGTTTCTCTTCCAGTTGCAGCGAGATCGAAGCCGAACCGAGAATATGTCCCGCATCGTGCAATGTGGCAACGACTCCCTTTGCAGGCTCGAACGGAACGCCATAGCGAACGGGTTGCAATAACGGTTCCACCTCTTTTGCATCCTCCTCGGTGTAAAGCGGATCAACCGGCGGCTCTCCGCGTTTGATGTTGTGATAACTTGCGCTCTCCGCCTGCTTCTCTTGAATGTATCCCGAGTCACGCACCATGATGTCGGTCAACTCTGCGGTGGCGCTTGTACAATAAATGAGACCCGAAAATCCCTGCTTTATTAAATTGGGCAGATTGCCCGAATGATCGATGTGCGCGTGTGAAAGGATCACCGCGTCAATGGTGGAAACGTCGAATGGAAAATTTCTGTTCTTCTCAATTGATTCTTTTCGCTTCCCCTGAAACAATCCGCAATCCAACAGCAATCGCGAACCATTAATTTCCAACAAGTGCATCGAACCGGTTACTGTTTGTGCCGCCCCGTGAAAATATGTCATTGCGAGGCCGAGGGTCGAGTAGAGCGAGCGAAGCGTCTCGCTCGTATCGAGACCAGGGCGACGAAGCAATCTCCCGGCTTTGTGGGAATTGCTGGCATTTCGCTTTTCATTTTAATCCATTATCATTTGGCATTCAATGAAAACATCCGACTTCGATTACGAATTGCCCGAAACCTCCATTGCGCAGACTCCCATCGAGCCGCGCGATTCTTCCCGACTGCTTGTCCTGCATCGCGATTCCGGGGAAGTGGAACACCGCATCTTTCGTGACCTCGGCCTGCTCCTGTCACCGAATGATCTCCTCATCCTCAACAGGACTCGGGTCATCCCTGCGAGAATTTTCGCCAAAAAGGA
>JBBIUO010000321.1:0-3268 GCA_037440205.1 Chloroflexota bacterium | reverse complement strand
TCTCCGCCGCCGTAATGAATTGACTTGGGAAGCATTAGTGGGCGGAAAGGGCCTGCGCGTAGGCAAAAAAGTGATTGTGGAGTCCAAAGACTCCAGTCTTTGGAGTGAATCTGCAAGTCCGGAACGTGAGGCGCGTGAGGCGTCTGTAGTCCATGCTGAGATCATCGAAATCCTTGAAGGCTCGGAGCGGCTGATAAGATTTTCCGAACCCATCGAACCGTATTTTCCAAAAGTGGGGAACGTCCCTTTGCCGCCGTACATTCACGAAAAACTGGCCGACCCCGAACGCTATCAAACCGTCTTTGCAAAAGAAACAGGCTCTGCCGCCGCGCCGACGGCAGGATTGCATTTCACGCCGCAACTGCTTGACGAATTGCAGGCAAAGGGTGTGAAGGTCGGTTACGTCACATTGCACGTTGGGCTGGATACGTTCGCGCCCGTCACAGAAGATAATCCCGAAGAACATAAAATCCACACCGAATGGTGCGAACTCCCACAGGAAACTGCAGACTTAATTAACCAAACAAAACAAAACGGCGGACGGGTGATCGCCGTCGGCACAACAAGTGTCCGCACGCTTGAATCTGCGGCTGTAGAGCGAGATACTATCTCGCCCTACATTGGTGCAACTTCCATCTTCATCCTCCCCGGCTACCAATTTAAAGTAGTGGATGCGATGATCACGAACTTCCACCTGCCAAAATCCACGCTCATCATGCTGGTCAGCGCCTTTGCCGGGCGGGAAAAGATTTTGGAAACCTATAGCCTCGCCATCAAGGAAGGCTATCGTTTTTATTCCTTCGGCGATGCGATGTTTATTGCGTGATGTCATTGCGAGGAACGAAGTGACGAAGCAATCTCCTGTTACGTGAAGATCGCTCACTTGCCCTCCCACTCGCTCCGCTTCGGGCGCAAAATGAATTTTGCGGTACAAACCGCGCTATGGAGTTTATTTTTGAAATCACTCGAGTCTCTCAACCAGCAAATCATCTCCTGCCGTCTTTGTCCGCGCCTTGTGGAATGGCGCGAGGAAGTGGCGCAAGTCAAACGCAGGGCATATCGAGACGAAGAATATTGGGGCAGGCCCGTGCCGGGTTTCGGAGACCCGAAGGCGCGTGTCCTTGTGGTGGGACTTGCCCCCGGCGCGCATGGCTCCAACCGCACGGGACGTCAATTCACCGGGGATGCTTCGGGTGATTTTCTTTTTCCGGCGTTGTACCGTGCCGGGTTCGCGAATCAGGCCCGGGCGGAGTCCAGAAGCGATGGCCTCATTTTGAAGGATATGTATATCACGGCGTCAGGTCGTTGCGCCCCGCCGGATAACAAGCCGAGTCCCGAAGAGTTGAATAATTGCCAGCTGTTTCTGGAAAAGGAGATTCAGATCATCCAGCCCAAAGTGATTGTTTGCCTGGGTAAGATTGAATCCTCAAAATAACCGCAGTTCGAGGTTTGAAGTTTTCACACGGAGCAGTTCATGTTCTTCCGCCTTCATCCCCTTCATCCTTGCTTTGTTCCTATCATCCCAGCCGGCAGAACACCTCGACGGGAAAGTTAACTACAAAGATGTTCGACGAAATTTGGAAAAAAGCAAGATTACTTCTCGATGAAAAATCGTAAGGTCTTTACGCATTGCGTACCATGCAAGGAAAACAATGTCCCTCAACCTCATCACTCCCGGCGAAATTGCGC
The DNA here is from genome assembly GCA_037440205.1 of Chloroflexota bacterium. Taxonomy (GTDB): domain Bacteria; phylum Chloroflexota; class Anaerolineae; order Anaerolineales; family Villigracilaceae; genus Villigracilis. Next base: position 1,579 of record JBBIUO010000321.1, on the reverse strand, counting down.
CTGATTTTGAACTGGAAGATATAAACGGAAATTCGATCCGCCTCTCCGATTTTCGAGGAAACAAACCGGTTGTGCTTGCCTTCCTGCGCGGGTTCATGTGACCGTACTGCCGCGCGCAGTTGGCGCGCATGAGAGACGGCCATTCCGGGTTTGTTGAGCGCAGTGTTGAGATTCTTGCAGTTGGTCCCGATGGCTTGACTTCCTTTCAGCGTTATTGGCTGAATGAATCGATTCCCTTTATCGGCCTGCCCGATCCAGATCACCAGGTGGCGAAGTTGTATCGGCAGGAAGTGAATTTATTCAAACTCGGACGTATGCCTTTGAATTGCGTTGTGGATGTTCACGGGCGCATCCGTTATATTCATTACGGTTCTTCGATGAGGGACATTCCCGACAACACAACCTTCTTCAACGTAATAGACAAACTAAACGAGTCGTCCAGGTAGCATGACACTCGGAAGGATTGCCTTTCTCGGCTCCGGCGAGACTTCTCTTGCCGGGGGGCGCATTTTTGAAACGCTTGCCCGCCTCGTTCCCGGTCCGTTGCGGATTGCCATTCTCGAAACGCCGGCCGGCTTTGAGTTAAACGCCTCATTGGTTGCAGGCCGTGTTGCGGAATTTCTCAAGACCCGTTTACAAAACTACAATCCCACCATTGACTTGATTCCCGCGCGCAAAAAGGGTACGGAGTTCAGCCCGGACAATCCTGAAATCCTGAAACCATTGATGCAGGCCAATCTCATTTTTATGGGCCCTGGTTCTCCCACGTACACGGTGCGCCATTTGCGCGACACACTCGCGTGGGATATCATCCGCGCGCGGCACAGACAGGGAGCAACGTTGGTCTTTGCCTCTGCCGCGACCATTTCCGTTGGCGCGTGGGCGCTTCCGGTTTACGAGATTTACAAAGTGGGGGAGGATGTTCACGCGAAGGAGGGGCTCCATCTGTTCTCCGATTTCGGCATGGATGTTTCTTTCGTCCCGCATTGGAACAACGCCGAGGGCGGCATTGACCTCGACACCAGCCGCTGTTTTGTCGGCCTGGAACGATTCGAGCAATGGCATCAACTCATCCCGCCGGAGAATATCGTTGTCGGTTTGGATGAGCATTCGGGCATCATCATGGATTGTGAAAAGAATATCTGCGATGTGCATGGCGTCAGTTCCGTGACGGTGATGAAGAACAAAGGCATGGAAATCCACCCAACCGGCGCAAGTTTTTCATTGAGTGAATTGGGAAATTGCACCGTGCCTGACCCGCTCGAAAAGGGAATCCGCCCCGAGGTGTGGGAGATGATAGAGGCTTCCTCTACAACCGGGGAAGAGGACATACCATCCGACGAAGTAATGTCCCTGCTTGAACAGCGCAAACAGGCGCGCGCCGAAAAAGACTTTGCCGAGTCAGACCGCCTGCGCGACCAAATCTCCGCGCTCGGCTGGATGGTGCAGGACAGCAGGGAGGGGCAGACCCTGCTAAGAAAATAACCCTGCCCATCCGAGTGTAGCGCAAAACTGTCGGTGACTATGCTCAAGCCGCCGTCCCCGGCGGCGTTCTGTGGGGAAATCCTGCGCCGGGGAC
>JBBIUO010000320.1:2694-5042 GCA_037440205.1 Chloroflexota bacterium | reverse complement strand
CGTGTTGGGCGTGATCCTGCTTGGCACGGTCTTCGCCCCGTGGTTCAACATGTCCGCAGCCGGAGCGTTGAATTTGTTCTAGCCCTCATACCCCTCTTCCTTTGGGAGAGGGGCTAGGGGCGAGGGATTTCGTTGACACATCGTAAAACCTATTGATATAATCGTGCGGCATGGCACAAATGGATAAAGGCAATAGCAAGTCGATCAATACGATTTTGGGCGTGATGCTGCAGGTAGGTGTAGCATCCTTGCTGATTGTTTTGCTGTCTGTGTTCGGCGGGCTGTGGCTGGACAACCAGTTTGGCACCAAGCCACTCTTCACAGCCGTTCTTGTTCTTGCAGGGATACCGGTCACAATCGTTGTCATGTATCGGATCGCCCGTCGTTCCATTTCGCGTATCACAGAATCAGAATCTGAAGCTAAAACCACTGATAAGTAGGAGGCGGATTTGTCCACCGCAACAAAACGTAGACCCATAAACCGCTGGATCGTGCTGGCCTTGATGGTCGCCGGATTCTTCCTGGGCGGCATCTTTGCCCCGGTCCAGCCGCATATTCAGGTCGCACCCGAAAAATTGCTTGAGGAGCCGATCATCGAGAATTTCCTCGGTCTTGGCCCGTTATACCTTGTCAACACTCTGCCGACCATGGCGTTGACCCTGATCCTCATCATTTGGATCGCTTTCTCCGTCAATCGCGCCATCAAGAAAAGCGAAAAAGATCTTGTCCCTCATGGAATCGGCGGTGTTTTTGAGGCCCTGCTTGAGATGCTCTATAACCTGACTGAAGGTTCGGCTGGAGCCAAATGGGCAGCGAAGATCTTCCCTTGGTTCGCAACCATCATGATCTATGTGTTGTTCGCGAACCTGCTCAAGATCGTGCCCGGCTTCGAGACCATCGGCGTGCTCCATCACTCTGACCACGGGTACGAAGTCCAGCATATCGGGCCGATCACGACCCTCGTTGCCCAGAAGGCGGAACACGAAGGCTACGGCTTGATCCCCTTCTTCCGCGGCATTTCCGTGGATCTGAACTTCACCTTCTCGCTGGCGCTCATCGCCGTTGTCTTCATTCAGGTGATTGGATTCCAGTCGCAGGGGTTTGGTTACTTGAGCAAATTCTTCAACACCCGCCGTATGTTCACTGTCCCCTTCTTTGGCGCGATGGACTTCCTGGTTGGTCTGTTGGAACTGATCTCCGAGTTATCGAAGATCCTTTCGTTTGCCTTCCGTCTTTTTGGTAACATGTTCGCAGGCGTTGTGTTGATGGCGGTGGTTTCAGCCCTGCTTGGTAAGATCACCATCATTCCCTCGATGCTGATGATGTTCGAATTGTTCGTCGGCGTGATCCAGGCATTCGTGTTTGGCATGTTGACGATGGTTTTCATGGCACAGGCCACTGTTGGTCACCATGATGAGGAGCACGAGAGTGCCTCCGCAGAAGCCCACGAAATATAATAAAAACTATCTTAAGGAGACACAAACATGGATGCAGAAGCATTGACACTTGCTGGTCGTTTCATTGGGGCGGGGCTGGCGATGATCGGTGCCGCGGGCGCAGGTATTGGGATCGGCCTGAGCGTACAAGGCGCATTGGGCGGCATGGCCCGCAACCCGGATGCCTATGGCAACCTGTTGACCAACATGATCCTTGGCATTGCGTTCTCGGAAGCCATCGCCATCTACTGCCTGGTCATCGCGTTCCTCATGCTGTTCCAGGTCGTGTAAGGTTTAGGAGCGCAACATGGAAGCACTTGGCATTAATCTTGGATTGATCATCGTCCAGGTCCTGGCCTTCTCGATTGTCATGGTGACGTTGAACGTGTGGGTCTTCAAACCGATGACCGCCATGCTCAACAAACGCCGCGAGACGATCGCCAAAGGCATCGAAGACGCGCGCGTTGCCGCCGAAGCCCGCGCGGACGCGGAAAAGGAAGCCTCCCGCATCATTGCGGAAGCCGAAAAGAAGGCGAATCAGACCGTGGCCGAAGCGCGCGACCGCGCTGAAGCCGCCGCCAAAGATGTTAAAGCTGCGGCGGAAGCGGATGCCGCCAAGGCGCGCGATGCGGCGCTGGCCGAGATCGAAGGCGAGCGCAATAAGATCCTCGGCGACCTGCGCGGACAAGTGGCGGCTCTTTCCATCGCCGCCGCGCAGAAACTGGTCGGCGAGGCGCTGGACGAGAAACGCCAGCACGCGTTGATCAACGAGTTCTTCTCCGGTGTCAAATCGGGCAAGGTGGTTGTGCTTGGTGACGCGGACTTCAAAGGCGACTCCGCCGTGGTCACCAGCGCGCTCCCCCTGACCAGCGAGGAAGAATCAGCCGTCAAGAAAGACGTGCTTGCCAAGGT
>JBBIUO010000320.1:0-2684 GCA_037440205.1 Chloroflexota bacterium | reverse complement strand
CGCGCAGGCTGTCACCTTCCGCGTGGATCCGTCGATCCTCGGCGGTCTGATCATCAAGGTCGGCGATAAGGTCCTCGATGGTTCAGTCTCCGGCAAGCTCGAAGGTCTTCGGCAAACACTGAAGTAGCGCCATTCTCTTACTAAAAAAGATTCCGACGCCGATGCGTCGGAATCTTTTTGATTCCCGTCTCATTTTTCACAAAACAATCCAAATCAGACCTTGATTGCCTGCTACTTTTACTTTACAATAGCGCCCAATATCCAGCCAACCATTGTTGTATCGAGGCCACCGTATGAATGAGAATCGCATTCGGCAAGTGCTAGAGATTGAACAACAGGCAAAAGAAATTCAAGATGCGGCGAGACGCGAGGCGCAGGAAATTCCGATGAGGGCGGAACAGGAAGCGCAAGCCTTGATAGCCAAAGCCATCGCTGACGCCCATGAAGAAGCCCGCAAAATGGTTGCAGGCGCGCAGTCCGGCGGCGCATCTGAAACAGTTTCATCGGACGATACCTCGAAGAACAGCGCATTCGAATCATCTGCTAAAAAGAATTTCGAAAAGGCAGTCGCTTTTGTTCTAGAACAAGTCACCGGCGGGGCGTAGCCAATGGCGAACGGCGTTTTCGGTTATGCGGCCATCAGCGCGCGCGCGCGCGATGTATGCCGACCTGCTTACCCCGCAGGATATTGCCCGATTGAGCGATGCGCCCGACCTGCATACGCTGGTTGGGATGTTGAAAACCACGCCTTATGGGAAGTATCTGGCCGCGCTAAAAGAAAACGAATTCACTCCGCGCCGCATCATCCTCCAGATACGGAACCGGTTGGCGGCCACGTATGCGAGCGTGCTTCAGCAGGCTCCAGAGCAGACCCGTCCGCTGGTAAGGCAACTCTTTCGTTATTTTGAAGTGGGGAATCTCAAGGCCGTACTGCGCAGCATCCAAACAGTATCCACCTGGAATTCCGATATCGCCCCGTGGGATCGTGTACGTGATGTGCTGTTCCCGTTCGGGGCGTTTGATTCCATTCCCGCGCAGGCCATGGTGGAATCTGGAAGCATCACTTCGGCTGTCGAACTCCTGCGCGGCTCGCCCTACGAATCGACCATGGCGTTCGCCATGAAACGTTTTTCTGCGGAACAGAACCTCTTCCCATTGGAAGTGGCGCTGGACCTGGACTACTGGCGCCGCTTGTGGGGCGAGGTGAAACTTCTCAAAGGCAAGGACCGCGACATGGGCGGCAAGTTGATTGGATCCCTGCTCGACCTGAACAACCTCATGTGGGCGATCCGATACAAGACGTATCACAAACTTTCCGAAGAGGAATTGATCAACTACACCCTGCCCTTCGGTTATCGCGTCAAAGATGAGGATGTTCGCGCGATCGCGGCAGGCGCGGACATCGCCGCCATTGTATCGCGCATCTATCCGGACATTTCCAACGTGGGCGCGCTTCTCGACAACCCCCAATCGGGTCTGCCCGTGTTGGAACATTCCCTCAAACAGCAGGTGATGCGGCAATGCGTTTCCACATTCGTCGGCGACCCGTTCCACATTGGGCTCCCGCTGGCCTATCTTTTGTTGAGCGATTTCGAGATTCAAGACCTGGTCGTCCTGATCGAGGCCAAGGCCTCCAAACTCAAAAACGAAGAGTTCCGTTCCCTGTTGCTGAAAACGAATTTGGCTCATTAGTGCACACATCTCGCGCTTGGTGTGATTTCCAAAATACGGAGTTGCCATGTTGTTTCCGAAGCAAATGTCTGAAGTTGAGTTGATCGTGCCTTCCAAAGACCTGGTGGCCGTCACCAAGGCGTTGAGCGGGTATGGCGTGTTTCATCAGGTGGATAGCGCCAACCTCGGCCTGGAAGGCCTTGGACCGAACACATGGCAGGAAAAAGCCGCAGCCTATTCTTCGCTGGAGCGGCGGATCCAGGCGCTTTTTCAAACGGTTGGACTCGATGAGGAATACCCGGCCAACGCTGACATCGAATCCATCGTGGACCTCGACGAGGTCACCCCGAACGTGGACCGGATCGAGTCGGAACTTAAAACCATCCATGACAAGTTGTCTGAAGAAAAGAAGCGCCTCGAACTCTTCGAGAGTCAATTGCGCCAATTGGAGCCCATCGCGGATGTCAACGTGGATGTCGGCGCGCTGCAACGGTCCGCGTTCATGCACTCCATTCTGGGGATCGTTCCAGCCGCGAACATCAGCCGTTTACGCACCAGCCTCTTGAGGGTGCCGCATGTCTTCTTCATTCTCCGCCAGGATGCCCAGAAGCCAGTGGTTTGGATCCTGGGGCAGAAGAGCAATTTCGATGTCCTGGAGCGCGCCGCAAAGAGCGCCTACCTAAACCCGCTCAGCCTGCCCGAGGAATTCAGCGGGACGCCGGAGCAGATCACCGCCAAACTGCGCCATGAGATCGACTCCTCGAATGGACGGATCGCGGCCTACCAATCCGACCTCGCGAAGATGGGCGCCTCGTATAAAAATGAACTGCAGAAACTTTTATGGGACGTGCACAACAGCCGCGTCATGGCCGATGCGATCGTCCGCTTTGGTCAATTGCGCCACACCTACGTTGTGGTTGGCTGGGTGCCGACTACGGACGTGGAGGAATTGTCTGCGCGGCTCAAGCAAGCCTCCCGCGAAATCCTGATCGAAACAACAGCCACCAGCCGCT
>JBBIUO010000319.1:0-5043 GCA_037440205.1 Chloroflexota bacterium | reverse complement strand
GGTCATGTTGGAACCGACCGCGCCGCACAATAACGATTCGACTGCGCCGAGGGCGGTGATGGTCAATGTGGGGGCGATGAATTCAGAGATGTTGTTCCAGGGGATGTTGGCAAGGGTCAGGCGCTGATCAAGGAACAAGGTGCGGGGGATGGAACCGATCATCGAGACTGGCCAGTTCAAGGTCAAATTAAGAAGCGTGGCAAGGATGATTCCCAGAAGCGAGGCCGGGAATCGCGCATTCCATTTTGCAGGCCAGAAGACCATTGTCCCAATCACAACCAACGCGAGGATGACGGCGTGGAAATCGGGTGTGAATCCGCCGGAGAAATATCCAAGGAATTTTTGCGCGGCGGTTTCGGTACCGGGAGTTTTGACGCCGAGGAAGTTGTCAATCTGGCCGATGAAGATGATAAGCGCGATGCCCGAGGTGAAGCCGCTGATGACGGGCGCGGGGATGAAGGCGATGAAGCGTCCGAGGCGCATGATGCCGATGAACAAAAGCACTGCGCCTGAAAGCAGTCCCGCGACCCAGATGCCTTCGAGGCCATAACGCTGGACAAGCACGATCAGCACGGCAGACATGGCGCCGGTGGGGCCGCTGATTTGATACGGCGCGCCGCCGAGCAGGCCCATGATTAATCCGGCGAGGATGGCTGTGACCAACCCGGCCGCGGCGGTTGCGCCCGAGGCAACGCCGAATGCAAGCGCAAGCGGCAGTGCCACCGCAGCGACGGTCAGCCCGGCAAGCAGGTCTTGTTGAAATCTGGCAGGCGAATAGCCAGTGAACTCGTCCTTGTACAGGCGAGTAAGAGAACGACGAGGCATATTTGATTCTCCGAAAAAAGATAGTTTGTTTTGCAAAGGCTCTGCACCGGGAAGAACTCCCGGCAAACGTGCTCCCCCACGAACGTCCTTTGGTTATGGGCGGTATTTTATCACAGCAATTGCGGCGTGAAATTACGGCGGAAAGACCGGGGTATAGCGCAAAAATTTCTCTGGGTGTTTAACGCGAAGTCGCAGAGGCGCAAAGACATTAATTCCTAGCGACTTCGCGCCCTGATGTTAAAAACTCCTGACGGTTTCGCGTTACACTCCCGAAGAAGTGTCACAAAATGCAAGGCCAGTTTCTTGCTGACAAAACCACTTTTTATTTGATACGAACCGATGTATACTGAAATCGCACCGTCGTCCACTTATTGGTTGAGGAGAGTCCCATGGTCACCTTCGTCCCCCCGTCCCTGACGCTGGAGACAGGCCAGGCGTTTCGTTCCATGCACGAACTCGACCCTGTGTTGCTTTCCGTCCTCAGGCAATTGCAGGGAGCCGTCGCCAGTGAAGGCGGCATGATCTGGCTGATCAACGAGTCGGAAACTGAGATCAAATGCACGCACGCCGTCGGGCCGCAGTCGGCGAAATTATTGGGGAATTCGATGCGCACCAGAAAATTCCTCTTCGCCTACCGATCCGCTACGGGCAGGCTGTTGCAAGTGGATGACGCAGTGCATTCCAAATGGCTGGATGCGGCCGCGTATCGCAATTACTTTGACGTGGACATCCGCAACATAATCGCAGTCCCGCTCACCGCGCGCGGAAAACTGCTGGGCGAGATCAGCGTTTACAACAAGGCCGACAAACCCGTCTTTACGCAGGATGATCACAACCTCATCGGCAGACTCTCGGGGCATATCGCCGTCGCCGTTCAAAACACCCAGTTATTCGAACGACAGAACCGCATCGTCGGACGCCAGAAACTGCTCAACCAGATCAGCCGTCACCTGCACCAGACGCTCGATCTCGACGAACTCATCCCGCGCATTTTCATGGAAGTGAACAAGGCCATCAACGCCGAGGCGCAGTCCATCTGGCTGGTGGATGAAGAGGCGGGCATCATCAAATGCCGCTTTGCGAGGGGCGGACCCAATCCCGAGGCGCTCATCGGTCTGTCCATGCCGCTCGACGCGCCAAGTATTGTCGGCACGAGCGTATCGAAACAGGAATCCATCATCATCAAGGACGCGAAAAACGATCCGCGCCATGCCCGGTCTGTGGACGAAAAAACGGGCTTCGTCACCCGTTCGCTGATGACCGTGCCATTGGTGCTGGAGGATAAATCCATTGGCGCGATCCAGGCGGTGAACAAACGCGACGGGCAGCTCTTCAACAAGGAAGACCTCGACCTGTTCCGTTCCATCGCCGATAGCGCCGCGCTGGCGGTCAACAACGCCCAGCTCGTGGCTGATCTGCAAACCAGTTATGACCTGACCCTCGACGCGCTCTCCGCCGCGCTCGATCTGCGCGACCGCGAAACCGAGGGACATTCCCGCCGCGTGGTGGAATACACCTCCCGCCTCGCGGAACAGATCGGGCTGGATAAAGAGGTCATCAAGAATATTCGCCGCGGGGCGCTTATTCATGACATCGGCAAGATCGGCGTACCAGATGCCGTTTTGCATAAACCCGGCTCGCTCGATACAGAGGAACGCAACATCATCGAGCGTCATCCGCAGGCGGGGTATAACATGCTGTCCGGCATTCCCTATCTTCGCGAGGAAATCCAGATCGTGATCTGTCACCAGGAGAAATGGGATGGCACAGGGTATCCCTACGGCTTGCGCGGGGAGGAGATTCCCATTGGGGCGCGTCTCTTCGCCATTGCCGACACCTTCGACGCGCTGACCTCCGACCGCCCCTATCGCCGGGGGTGTTCCTATGAAGATGCGCGCAGGATCATCGAAGAGGAAGCGGGCCGGCAGTTCGACCCACAGGCCGTTGCCGCGTTTCTCGCCATCTCGGAAAATGAGTGGATGCAGATCCGCGCAAGAGTCATGGAAGAGGTTGCGCATCGGCGCAGTTTGCAAAAACGGGTTTTTTGATAAATACAAAAGTGCACCCAGACGGCGGGATTGGCATAACCCAACCAAGGAGTCTGGGCGACGTTGTTCATCACCAAACAAGGAACCAGACTTTGCATCTACGATGACGAGTCCGCATCACATCCCGCCTGAAACGGGTTGGACCAGTTTTTCCCCGCGTGAAGAAAGCGACATTCAGAAGGCAATTGACTTGTTACAACGTTGCCATGAACTGTCCCTTTTATGATGGATGATCCCACGGAGCGACTCCCCTCCCGCGCCCGCTTCGCAACGACCCGAGAACTGGTTCGGCCAACTCAGGCATTATCTCCCCGACAGCCGCCAGCAGACCAAAACAACCCGCGATCATCATGTCACCGAAGGGAACGGCGTAATAAGGACGTAACGATTTACCCCCTTCGGGGACTTCGCGATTTTGGATTGACGATTTACGATTGAAAAGACCCCGACGCGGGCCAGTTACGACAATATCAAAATCATCTTTGCCAAATTCAAAGACTTCATCCGTGTACATCAACGCGCCGTGACCCATGTCGTTGAACACATCTTCGTGTTTGAGAGAAGCGTCAGCCAATCTTCGCAGAAGCGATTCAAGTTTAGGCAAATCAATCTCGCCGGTGTGATGCTCGAAGACTCCTTCGATGCCCCTCTCGCCCAAACGAAACGCCAGCGTGTGGAAGTTGCCCACGTTGCAAATGATCTTCTGCTTTCGCTTTGCCACAACAGAATCAAAGTTTGCGCCCAACACCGCCGCAGGGGCCGTGTCCATCACCACCAGCGGACAAGGCAACTCCCCCGCCGAGTCCGCAACGGATTGCAGGCGCGTCATGATTTTGGGGATGTCAGTGGAAAGATAGGCAAAAGCAGAGAGTGAGTTCTCTGCGCGGATTCGTTCATCGAGATAATCAAATCTGAATTGACGATCCGAAACTCCCGCAGGCGCATTTCCGTGATCGAACACGGCCACAGCGATTACGCTCAAGTCCTTCAACGAAACGCCGTAATCAGAGAAGGTTTTGGAGATCAATTGAAAATCGAAATCTTTTAACTCGTATCTCGTAACTTGTAACCCATTACCCTCCTCTTCTGAAATTATCTTTATCCCCAGCCTCTCCACCTTCTCCAGTTCGTCGTTGATTGTCGTCGCGGCGGAGGGGGTCATGTACACGGGAATCCCTGCGCGGGCGTACTCTTCGATGGCCCATGCCGAGGGGCCGCCCCCCATCTGATGTCCAGTGAGCAGGACCGGGGTGCGAAGCGGAAGCGTCTGCTTGAGACGGCGATGAATCATCATGGTAGGCGAAGGCAGGACGAGTTTGAATCCGTTCTCGGGGTCGAGATTCGAATCAAAAAGAAAAATATCCTGCGTGCCTGTGCCGATGTCTACCGTTAAAATTTTCATGGCGGTTCGTAGGACAAACTTAAGTTTGTCCTACACCTCGATCCCAAGCCACTTGCGGATGAAGAAACCGATGACAAACGAAAACGCCGCCACGCTGAGACTCAACACCGCCATCTCCACGAACCGCTCGCGGAAGGATTCGCCCTTGGCGACAGAGATGTAATAATTGAAAACCGCGATGATCAATACGGCGGTCGTCAATGCGATGCCGAGATCGAGATAGAAGGTCTTTGGGCTGATGAGATAGGGCAGGACAAGCAGGGTGACGGTGATGATGTAAGCGATGCCTGTATAAACGGCGGCGCGCACAGGATGTTTGTTTGTGTCTTCCGAACGCGTGGAAAGGTACTCGGAGGCGGCCATCGAAAGCGACGCGGCGATTCCCGTAATCAAACCCGAAAGGGCGATCAAATCTCCTCGTTGCAGAGCAAGCGTTAGGCCCGCGAGAGCGCCTGTTAATTCGACGAGCGCGTCATTGAGGCCGAGCACCACCGACCCCGCATATTGCAGACGTTCCTCATCCAGCATGTTGATGAGTTGCTGTTCGTGCGCATCCTCTTCGTTTTGATATTTCACCGCCTCGGGAATGATCGGTGTGATCGCCGCATAATTTTTCTGCGCGGCTTCCTCGCCCATTTCCATCAATTTGACGCCGAAGGTAAAACCGAACAACACACTGACCGTGTAATAAAACCATACGAGAAGCCAGCTCGGTTTCACTTCCTCGTTTGTGTAACGCCTCCAGCCGTTGTAGTGACGAAGTTCGTC
>JBBIUO010000318.1:0-5062 GCA_037440205.1 Chloroflexota bacterium | reverse complement strand
CGCCTTGAAGATATGATTTCTCCCCGAAGAGGATATTTACGGGGATCATATCAATGCCGTATTCCTTCCCCCACTCCGGGAGGATGTCGGCCGCGCCGTCAGTCACTATTCTCAACATGGGTCACTCTCCTTCGAGGTTCAGGTTTTGGTCTTCCAGTTGATCGCGCAAGGCGAGGAGTGTGCGGTGGTATAAACTCTTCACGGCTCCCTCGCTCCTTCCCATGATCGCGCCAATCTCGGCATTGGACATGTTCTCGACAAATTTCAAGATCAATAAATTCTGCCGTTCCGCGGGCAGGGTGCGAATCATTTTCAACAGAACGTCCTGCTCCTGCGAACGGACGAGATTTTTTTCGGGATGATCGCCCCGCGTCGGCAGGATGGGCAGATCATCCAGCGGGATTTCCTGCTTGCGGCTCCGGTCGCGGTGCCAGTTTGCCACGAGGTTGTGAGCAATGCGATACAGCCAGGCCGAGAATGGCACGCCGCGGTCGGTGTAGTTCACGATATGCTTCATCGCCCGCTGAAAGACACGGGCGGTTAAATCCTCCGCATCATGTGTGTTTCCGGTACGATAATATACATAATTGAAAATACGCTCCACATAATGCTCGTATAACTGACCGAAAGCATCACGGTCGCCTTGTGAGGCGCGCAGGAGGGTTTCCTCTTCGTTGTAATCGGATTCCAGCAAGGTTAAAACCTTACCGGCGGCTCTATCAAAATAACACCGCCGGATTTGAGAAGTTGCACTGAGTATAACGCGAAATACAAGGATGAAAAATGAAGGATGAGGGATGAAGATTGAAGGTTGAAGGCCAAAAATCGGAGGTTGAAAACGGCATAACGCCGGGTTTCCCGTTCGGTAACAAAAATAAAACATTTGTGCTACAATACGAACATCCAAGGAGAGCCATGTCATCCAATGTCATTCGCGTCGTGGGCGCGCGGGTCCACAACCTGAAAAATATCACGGTTGAAATTCCGCGCGACAAGTTTGTAGTCATCACAGGGCTTTCGGGTTCGGGAAAGTCATCGCTTGCCTTCGATACCATTTTTGCGGAAGGCCAGCGGCGTTACGTCGAGTCGCTTTCGGCGTACGCCCGCCAGTTCATCGGCCAGATGGACAAACCCGATGTGGACTATATTGACGGCCTCTCCCCTGCCGTTTCCATTGACCAGAAATCCACCTCGCATAATCCGCGTTCGACAGTTGGCACGGTTACCGAAATCTACGATTACATGCGTCTGCTTTTTGCGCGGACGGGCATTCCCCATTGCCCGGTCTGCGGCCGCGAAGTGACCAAACAGTCGGCGCAGGAGATCGTGGACAAGATCGAGAAACTTCCTGAAGGTTCGCGCGTGTTGATCCTCTCTCCGCTGGTGCGCGCGCGCAAGGGAACGTACCAGGCCGTCTTCGAGGAAATTCGCAAAGCCGGCTTCACCCGCGCCCGCGTGGACGGAGCCACCCACTCCCTCGATGACGAAATCGAACTCGACCGTTACAAACAACACACGATCGAAGCCGTCGTTGACCGCCTCGTCATTTCGAATGAAGGCGATAAAGAGGAAAGAAAATCCGCGCGCACACGCCTGACCGATTCCGTCGAAACCGCCTTGAAATTCGGCGAAGGCTACATCACCGTCAACCTCGTGGACAAAAACGAGGACATTCATTTTTCCGAACATCTCGCCTGCCCCGAGCACGGCGTCAGCATCTCCGAGATCGAGCCGCGGACTTTTTCCTTCAACACGCCGCAGGGCGCATGTCCTGATTGCCAGGGACTCGGCTCGAAACTGGAAATAGACCCGGAGCGCATCATCCCTGACCCGGAGCGGTCACTGAACGAGGGAGCGATTTCCAGCATGGAGTGGAGTGGGCCAAAGGAGGAAGGCGGCTACTACTGGCAGGGACTCGAAGCCGCCGCCCACGCCTACAAAATTGATCTCAACAAGCCTGTGCGCGAATTGACGAAGGAACAGATGAATGTCGTTCTCTACGGCACAGGCGAAAAGCAAATCCAGATGAGTTACAAAAACTCAAGCGGAAACGAGTTCAAATTCACGCGCGCGTTCGAGGGCGTGATCACAAACCTCGAACGCCGCTACCGCGAAACAAACTCGGAATATATCCGCGAGAAGATCAGCGAGTTCATGTCGGATCGTCCCTGCCCCACCTGCGGAGGAAGAAGGCTGAATCCCGCCGCGCTGGCAGTGACCGTGGATGACGTGAACATCGTGGAGGCAAATTCCTGGCCGGTGCTGAAGACTCTCGATTGGATGAAAAAGATCGCCGGAAAGAGTTCGCCGCTCACGGCAAAACAAAAGACCATCGCAGAACGGGTCATCAAGGAAATTCACGAACGATTGAACTTCCTTGTAAACGTTGGCCTCGATTACTTGACGTTGAATCGCTCCGCCGCCACGCTTTCTGGCGGAGAGGCACAACGCATCCGTCTGGCAACACAGGTTGGTTCACGATTGGTGGGCGTGCTGTACGTTTTGGATGAGCCTTCGATTGGGCTGCATCCGCGAGATAATTCGAGATTGCTGGAAACGCTGAAAGGTCTGCGCGATTTGGGCAACACGGTTCTCGTCGTTGAACATGACGATGAAACCATCCGTGATGCAGACTGGATCATTGACCTGGGCCCGGCGGCTGGCGAACACGGCGGACAGGTCATTGCGGAAGGCACGCCGAAACAGATTTTGGCGCACCCAAAGTCACTGACTGGACTCTACCTCTCGGGGCGCAGGCAGATTGCAGTCCCGAAAAAGAGGCGGGAGGGAAACGGCAAGTCGTTGAAAATCGTCAATGCGAGGGCGAACAACCTGAAAGGCATCGATGTCAAAATCCCATTGGGAAAGATGGTCTGCATCACCGGCGTTTCGGGGTCGGGCAAGTCCACGTTGATGAGCGATATTTTGTACAACGCGCTCGCCGCGAGGTTGATGTCTGCTCGCACGACCGCCGGGGAACATGAGCGGATCGAAGGCGTCGAGCATCTCGATAAGATCATCAACATTGACCAGTCGCCCATTGGAAGAACGCCGCGTTCGAATCCTGGAACATACACCGGGCTGTTCGATGAGATTCGCAAGTTGTTTGCAGAGTTGCCGGAAAGCAAGGTTCGCGGTTACAAGCCCGGACGTTTTTCGTTCAACGTGCATGGCGGGAGGTGTGAGGCCTGCCAGGGACAGGGCGAGTTGCGAATCGAAATGCAATTCCTGCCGGATGTGTACGTGCCATGTGACGTCTGCCACGGCAAGCGATTCAACCGCGAGACCTTGCAGGTGTTGTTCCGCGATAAATACAGCATCGCGGACGTGCTCGACATGACCGTTGACCACGCGCTCGAAGAATTCAAGAACTATCCGCCCATGCAAAGCAAATTGAAATTGCTTCAAGAGGTGGGACTGGGATACGTGCGAATCGGCCAGCCGGCCACGACCCTTTCAGGCGGCGAGGCGCAACGTGTCAAACTTTCAAAGGAATTGTCGCGCCGCGCAACAGGGCGGACGCTTTACGTGTTGGATGAACCATCCGTAGGCTTGCACGCGGCGGACGTGCATAAACTGATCGAGGTTTTGCAAAGGCTGGTGGATGCCGGCAATTCGGTGGTCATCATCGAACACAATCTCGACATCATCAAAATCGCCGACTGGCTGATCGATCTCGGCCCCGAAGGCGGCGACCGCGGCGGTGAGTTGATCGCCGAAGGCACGCCCGAGCAAGTGATGAAGGTGAAGGAATCTTATACGGGGAAATATTTGAAGGCGCATGTGAGGTAGGTGGGCAGGCATGTAAACAGGTAGACACGTACACAGGTAGACACGTAGACAGGTACACACGGAAACAGGTACACAAGTGACGTGTCTTCTTGTTTCCTTGTTTCCTTGTCTACTTGTTTACCTTTATACTTTTCCCCCCATTTCCTTTTTTCAGGTAGAATTATTTCACATCACGCCGATGGGAATCCGACTACTCTGTAGAAGGCGTGATATGAAAAGGAACAATTCATGAATAACAGACCTCCCATTTCGTCATCCTCGTCGCCCAGTTCTGTCAGCCTGCTCCGCCGGCGCAAACGCAACAACCCCAACATCGTGTACATTGCCGCCGGCCTGCTGGTTTTGGGCGGCGTGATCATGTTGATCGTTTGGTTGATGGGCCCGAGCAAACCGCTCGACAGGTTCTTTGCGACCGAAACGCCCACCCCAACCACAACGTTCACCCCGACCAGTACCTCCACGCCCACCGAGACCTCGACGGTCACATCCACCGCCACCATCACCCCCACAGCCACCTTCTCGACGATATTCAACTACACGGTGGAAGTCGGCGCCTCTCTCTATTCAATCGTCGAAAAATTCAACCTCGGGGATGACGGCATTGCCCTCATTCTGCTGTTAAACCCCTACGGCGGCATCAGCGACTCGGGTTTCCCAATCGGCGTGGACCCTGCCACTTTGAACATCCTGCCCGGGCAGTCCATCGTCCTGCCGTATCCGGGGATGCCGTTGCCGACCTCCACGCCTGTGCCGGCCAACCTGGCCCCCGGCACCAAACTAGAATACACCGTGCAAGCCGGCGACTCGCTGGCGGGCATTGCGGCGCTCTTCAACAGCACCATCGATGAAATCATCAAAGAGAACAACATCACAGATCCAAACGCCATCGCGGTCGGTGATTTGCTCATCATCCCGGTAAACATCGTCACTCCCACCGCCACGCGCCCGCCCACAAGCACACCCATTACTCCGGGCCCCGGCACACTCCTGCCCACTGTCACCTTCACACCGATCAACGCCCAGCCGCCCACCGCCACCGGCGCCCCGTAAACATTCCCGGCAAAATACTGGACAAATATATTTCCCTCATGTAAAATACAGCGCCGTTGTAAAATTGAAGATGTAATTTCTGGAGAAAAACCTTGGCTAACATCATTTCACAAATCAAACGCAATCGTCAGAATGAAAAGCGTCGCGTTCGCAATCGCAACTTCCGCGGCGCGGCACGCACCGCCGTGACCGCCGCCCGCAACTCCATGGCAGGGAACGA
>JBBIUO010000317.1:0-5086 GCA_037440205.1 Chloroflexota bacterium | reverse complement strand
CGTAATTGAAACGGCTCGCAAGCAGATAGATGATCGCAATCAGAATGACCGCGCTGGCGATGATCGAAAGGTCGCGCGATGAAAGTTTATTTGGTTTCGAGTCTGTAAATGCGTGCGCCATCCACATCACCCAGGTAAACGAATTTGTTGCGGCTTTCTGGATTTTGAAAAAGGTCTTTGATCGGGTCGAGCGCGGCTTCGGGCTCGAGCACCAGATAATAGGCGTTGAATTGTTCCGCGGCTTGCAGAATGGCCGTTTCGCCGCCGTAGGGAATCGAAATCGCGGAGCGGCCGGTGTTGAGATAATAACCGGGCGCATTGCGCGCCATGACGATGTCGTCGTTTTCGACTCCATGCTCGACGAGGAATTGATCCACCGCGCGATAATCTGCATCGATATCGCCCCAGCCCAGCGTGAACACGCGAAGGTAGACGACGTACGCGGTGAGGATCATGGCGATCATGACGAGAGCGCTTCGGAACACGACCCGGTTCTGGTCGTTGCCCCAGCCGCGTTTTCTCAGGGACAGAAGAATCTCTTCGAGTCCCAGCGGCGCAAGCGACCACCACATGGGCTGGAGCGCCGCCCCCGCATGGAAGAATGCGCCGCGCGCCCCGGCAAATGGAAAGAGAAAGGTCATCACGAAAAAGAGAATCAGCCATGCGAGCGTTGCCAGTTTGACGCGATTGTCTTTTCGATAATAAATGATTCCCGCCACAATGAACGGAAATAATATGATTCCGCCATGCGCCGCGAAGCCGCTTTGCAGATTCATGTTCAGCGCCCACAGGCGGTCGTCGAGGATTTTTTCCCAGCCCTGGGCGAGGAAGGATTCTTTTGTAAGCAGGGTCGGCGGATAGATGAAGGTCTGGTCGTAGTTTTCGAGCCAGAGGGCGCGGCTTCCACCGGGGGCCATCAGCGTGCCGTAGATGTTTAAATTCCGCGCATACCAGGGAGACATGATGAGGAGGAAGCCAAATAGTGCAAGGATGAAGGATGAACGCTTCGCGTAAAGGATGAAGGGTGAACGTTTATCGTTTGACGCCGGATGCCAAAAAACACGGAGGGCAAAGAGGAAGGTGAGCGGGAGCCAGAGGAGGCCGTCGCTACGGGAGAGGGACATCAAGCCTGCCAACAAGCCAAGCAAAAACCAGTTGCGTGTGCGGGTTGGGTCCTGCATGAGTTGTGTGGCGAAGATGAAATACAACCCGCCAAACAACATGAAGAGACTGAAGTTATCCGTCACGCCGACGAAGGAAGCGTGATAAACGGAAAAAATCGCAAGCATACCGGATGCAATTGCCAGCTCATTTCTTTGAGAGAATGTGTAAGCCAGCGCGGCGGTCAATGGCGGGACGAAGGCGGCGATGATGAAAAAGAATAACCTCGCCGAGGCAAACGTTGTCTGGCCGGTGAGCCACATGCCCAAAGCGGAAATAATGGAGGCAAGAGGCATCCAATAACTGTGAGACGGATGCGGGAGGGAAGTTGTGCCGTCCAGAAAATTCCACAGGTATGGCTCGGTGAAGCCTTTGCCGGTAGCCAGTTGAATGCCGCCGGCGTAATAATAGTCCGAGTCAAGGTAGCCGGGGATGGGCTGGAATTGGGCGATGAAGACCGGAACAGCAAGCCCGAAGAGAAAGAGGAAGAAGTAGGTGCGGGAGGACATTAGGAAAGGATGAAAGATGAAGGATGAAGGATGAACGCTTCGCGTGAAGGTTACGAATTACGGTAATACGTGATGCGCTTTGCGTGGTGCGTGTGATGCGTGATGGGCGGCGGATTATGGGCGGTTGGAGAGGTCGAGCAGGATGCGCGGAGGGCGGAGGGCCCACCAGCGAATCCAGTATAAGCCAATGAGGGTGAAAAGGGGAAGAAAGAGGAAGAGAATATCCCTTGCAACGTCACCAAAGCGAGGCAGGGCAAAAAGATAAATCGCCCAGGGCAATAAAAGCGCCAAAAGCATCAACAGGGTTGTGAGCAGGGTTCGGATGCGAACCCAGCGGTCATGGACGATGGCGAAGATCAAGGCAAGCGGAATGACCAGCACGGCAAGATGTTCCATTTCGGTGCGGAAGCCAAGCAGGGGCGCCGCCGCAAGCGAGAGACAGGAGGCCCAGTAAAAACGGCGGAAGTCTGAGCCGCGGGCGATGCTCCATTCGTAGCCGAGGAGGATGACCAGACCGACGATGAATATCCACGCAAGTGTCCCGCCGAAGGAAGGCCAGAGGCGAGTGAAGATGGAATGGATGTTGAATCCGAATTCGATTCGCAAGTTGTTGACTGTGGCACGCAAAAAAGGAATCAGCCAATTGGGATATATGAACAGCGAAATGGCAAGCAGGACAAAACCCGCCATGAAAAACCCGGCAAAGACGCGGACCCGCTTTTCGCGGTAGGCGCGCAGGGCAACAAGAAAAAGAAACGGCGCGCCGACCTCCCAATAATAAAAAGAGACCGCAATCAAAACCCCGGCAAATTCATCCAGTTCGGCGCGGAGGGCGATCAATATCTCGGCGTAGATCAGGCTGAGGAGGAGGACGGGACTGGCTTCGTAAATGGCTTGAAATGTGTAAAAGTTGAAAACGGCGACAATCGGAAACAGGACGATGAAAAGGCGCGGCGTTTCCCATTCTGTGAGTCGCAGACTGACGATGGCAAGCGCGAGCAATGCCAATTCGAGAATCCATGTAAATATCGCCCGGGCAAGCAACGGGTCGGAAAGAAGCGAGAAAGGAAAATAGAGCAGGAGAAGGTGAAAGGGCGTATCCAGTATGTAAGGCTCATCCC
Organism: Chloroflexota bacterium; assembly: GCA_037440205.1. Classification (GTDB taxonomy): domain Bacteria; phylum Chloroflexota; class Anaerolineae; order Anaerolineales; family Villigracilaceae; genus Villigracilis. Next base: position 2,295 of record JBBIUO010000317.1, on the reverse strand, counting down.
CTGCCGCGGCGGGTCTTCCATACACCAATTGCTGAACACGCACAGGGACTTCGCCGCTGTAGGGATCAATTTTATCCAATCGAAAGGCGCGCGCGCCAACCCAATGCACAAAAAAATCGCCGCCGCCTTTGAGGGTGAGGTTGGCTGTGACAAGCGCGGCTGAAACGGCGATGAATAGAATCGTCACCAGCGCGATGAATTGATAATCGCGGGGCGTCAATGATTTTGAAGGGGGTTGAAATGTGGCGCTCAAGTTATTCGATCACCTTATGCGGTACGGCGAGATTCATCTCGTGTTTGCAAGCAAGATAAATCTTGCGGTACTCTGTTATTCGATCACGTAACGGAAAATGGGACGGGTTGGGGAGTTGCGCGCCACTTCTTTAAACCCGGCGCGGTGTAGATGAATGGATCGGGCGTGTTTTGTCCCGCTTCGACGGGATAGCCTTCGACGATTTTCCCGCCCCGCTCCCTTACATAACCGACAGCGGCTTTGAGCAGTTCGATTGTAATTCCCTTGCGCCGATGTTTTTTCTCGACGAAGAAACAGGTGACCGACCAAACCTCTTTGTCGTCCACTGGTTTGAGCGTGCGTGAATGCGCGAGTTTTGGATAGGCAGTTCGCGGCTCGACGGCAATCCAACCGACGGGATAGCCCTCGGAATAGGCGATCAGGCCAGGGACGGTTTTTGAATCGACGATGGATTTTTGCATCTGCCGCGCGGCGTCGCCGACGTTTTCGGAAAATTCCCTGCCGCGCAATTTCCAGTACATGCACCAACAGCCGCCGCAGGCGCCGTGCGCGCCAAACAGCAATTCAAAATCCCGCCAGAGTTTTTGCGTGAGCGGGTGAAAGGAGAGGTCGAGTTCTTCGAGGAGGTTTTGGGAGGAGGACATGAGGAGGGAAAGGATGAACGCTTCGCGTGAAGGATGAAGGATGAAAAGTTGAAAGTTACGGGTTACGAGTTACGGGATATGTGATACGTGGTGCGTGTTGCGTGATGCGTAAATGGCTATCTTCCTTCAACGAGGTGGTCGCGGTCAATTTTACCTGATGTCCATTCCTTGAATTGGGAGAGGATGACGGCGACGAAGATCAAAACACAGCCGAGGATTTGAACGGCGGCCAGAGTCTCGTTTAGCAAGAGCCAGCCAGAAAGGACGGCGAAAACCGATTCAAGGCTGAGGAGCAGGGCGGCATCGGCGGGAGGGGTGTGTCTCTGCGCCCAGACCTGTAAGGTGTAGCACATCCCCAGCGAGAGGAAGGCGGTGTAGGAAATTGCGAGCAAGAAATTCGAGTCGAACACAGGCATGGGTTCGGTGGCGAGTCCCATGCCGAGGTTGAGAATCCCGCAGACGGCGAGTTGCCCCACCGAAAAGGACATGGATTCGTACCTCGAGGCGTGTTTTCCCAAAACGATCACGTGGAACGCCCAGAACAATGCGCCCACCACTTCCAGCGCATCGCCAAAATGGGTCTCGAACTTTCCGCCTGTGGAAAGGAGAAAGGCGCCGATCATTGCCAATGTCACCGCCGCCACAAACATCCAATGCGGTTTTTCCTTCCAAAAAAAGAACAGGATCATCGGGATCAAGACGACGTACAGGCTGGTGATAAATCCCGCGTTGCCGGCGGTGGTGTACACCATCCCTGCCTGTTGAAAGGCGCTCCCAACAAAGAGGACAAACCCGGCAACGCCCATCCATTTGAATTGCCCGTTGGACATTTTGGAATTCGTGTTTTTAAAGGAGTAATGTCCAAACGGCAGGACGACCAGCGCCGCCAGCAAATATCGCATCCCATTGAAGATGTACACGCTTCCCACCTGACCTGCAACACGTTGAGCGACAAAGGCAGAGCCCCAGATGACGGAGATGAAGAGGAGGGTAAGATCGGCTTTCAGGCGCATGAGGAGAGGAGGTTCCTTTGTTTATTGTTTTTTGGGGATGGTTTGGGTTTATCGGTTAAGGAAGGTTGTTCTGGCATTTTCGAATCACCCGTTGCCGAGGAAAATGAGGGGTGCTATACTGTGATTGTATCAGTCCTTGCAGTCCAATTCCTGAATTAATTTGGGGGATTGGATGGCGGGGAAGGTGCAGTTCAAAGCCGGTTATTTGGAAGGCAGTGGTATGATTTTCAAGGTGACTATATCTAGCTACCTGCGGTTGTGGGGTTACTATATATAGTAACCCCCAATTTGGAGGTTACTATATGTAGCTACCATTCTGTCTAATTAATAGTTGGGCAACCCCGTGCAAAACAAGGTATTCTCTTTTTGTAGTCAGTGGTTCTGG
>JBBIUO010000316.1:0-5108 GCA_037440205.1 Chloroflexota bacterium | reverse complement strand
TTAGCCAGTTCGCTCAATGGGGAGGTGATCTGCCGTGCAATGCCGAAGGTGAGTATCCCGCCCAAAAAAATGACCATCAACGCGAAGAGCAATCCCTGAACGGTCAGGTTTCGGACTTTTTGTTCGTATCTCTGTGTGGAAAAACCGATGGAAATTGCGCCAATGGTTTGACCGCCGATCCTGACCGCCTGTCCTGTTATCAACTGCCCGGTTTGCCATTCCACATATTGCTCGTCGCCGGACAGGGAGGTCAGAACGCGCCCAAGATCATCCACCTCCTGCAGGAATTCCAGATCGGCGCTTTTCGAATCCACGAGGATTTTGCCATCCTTATCGTACACGACAAATGCCGTGATCTGCGGATTTTCACTGATCTTTCCGGACAGGTCTTTTAACTCGTCAATTTCGAGGTTGTAAAGCGGGTCGCGCAAAGTCAGGGCAATCGTGTCCAGTGACAGCTTTGACTGCGAAACCAAATCAACCCGGGAGTCTTCCCTCTCGCGCCTTGTGTATTGATAGGTTGAAAGAAGGACAGCCGCCACGGCCAGAAGACTCATGCGAATGGCGATTTGCCTTGCGAGGGACGGCTTGAGCCAGAAGAGCAATTTCATTTCGGTGAAAGTTTATCAGATTCTGCCTGACGGATACGATAAAAAATTCGACTGTTTGCAGTTTGCAAGCCCCGACGGGAAGGTCGAAATCCCGCAAACTACCCGGCGGCAATATTGGAAGAAATACACCCGCGAGATATAATAAGTCATCTGGGTGGTCAAATGTTGGTGGCTGGTCCGGCTCTGTTGCAATTGGGCCGCGAATGCTTGTACGCCGAAAGTGGATTGTGTCAGGTTTCAAAATAATTTCAAGGAGGTGCCTTGAGAGAAAAGTTGAACCGCAGAAATTTCAGTTTTCCGGGAACGATCAATCGAAAATCCATTTTTCTGGAGGAGAACCATGAAACGAAATTTGAGCCTATGTCTTTCGCTCCTTGTCGTGGCAACGATGTTGCTGACGGCTTGCGGCGGCGGAGGAACCCCAACAGCGGCGCCCGCCTCGGGCGGTGAACCAACCCAGCCTCCCGCCACCGAGCCGCCTGCTGAAAAGAAGGTTGCCACGTTTATCTGGACACAGGAGTTCACCACCCTGAATCCGTTGTACGCGACGGGTTGGTTTACCACCATCACCAAGCAGTTTTGGAACTGCTATGCGTGGTTGTATGATGACAAGAACGTGCCTTACGCCTCCCTTGTGACCGAATTGCCGAGCCTCGAAAACGGCGGCATCAGCGAGGACGGCCTGACGATCACCATGAAGTTGCGCGACGACATCAAATGGTCGGATGGCGAGCCGATCACATCCGAGGATTTCAGGTTCACCTGGGCCATGTACGTTGATCCCAAGAATACCGTGTCCTCCACCTATCCTTACGACAAAATCACCGCCATCGAAACCCCGGATGCGCAGACCGTTGTGATGAAATTCGACGCGCCGTTTGCCCCCTGGCAGACCCTGTGGTATGGGATTGTCCCCGCCCACATCCTCCAGCCGGTGTATGACAGCGACGGCACGCTCGATAACGCCGAGTGGAACAACAACCCCACGGTGGGATGCGGCCCGTATAACTTTGCCGAGTGGGAATCCGGCAGTTTTGCCCGCTTCGTGCGTAACGATAATTTTTACGACGCGCCAGCCAGGATCGATGAACTCTTCATTCGCTTCGTGCCAGACGACACGGCGCAAACATCCGCCCTGGTGGCTGGTGACGCCGACCTTGGCCTGTTCATCCCCTATAGCGAGACTCCAAAATTAAAGGATGCCGGCATCACCATCATGGTCGAGCCGTCCGGGTATAACGAAGGTATCTTCTTCCAGGTCAGCGAGGAATTCTCGCACCCCGCCATGCTGGATGTGAACGTGCGCAAGGCCATTGCCATGGCGCTCAATCGTGATGGCTTCAACCAGGATGTGAATCTGGGTGTGGTGCAGACTCCCGCCAGTTTCTGGGATGCTCTTCCATTCTATAACGATCCGGCGCCCACGCCGTATCCCTACGACCCCGAAGCCGCCAAGGCTTTACTGGACGCCGCTGGCTGGGTTGACTCGAACGGCGATGGCACCCGCGACAAAGATGGTGTCGAGTTTGTCATCCAGCATGGAACCACCACACGCGAAGTCCGTCAGGAATTCCAGGCAGTGGCCCAGCAACAACTGGCAGAGGTAGGCATCAAACTGGAAATCCCCAACTACGATTCGGATATTTTCTGGGGAACCTATGCCGATAAAGGCCCCACCTATACCGGCGAGTTGGACCTGCAGGAATGGTCGGATGCTCCATCCGGTTTCCCCGACCCGGATATTTATTATTGGCTTTGCAGTGAAATTCCCACCGACGAAAACCCCAGTGGGTCGAATAGTTTCTTCCTGTGCGATGAGGAACTGGATGCCCTCATCCAGTTGCAGGCCACCCAGTTGGATTCAGCGGAACGCCAGAAGACGATTTCACAGATCAACCAGATCTTCTACGACAAGGTGTACTGGCTGGGTCTGTGGCAGGACCCCGATGTTTGGGCAGTGGGCCCGCGCCTGACCGGCGTCAAGTTCTCCGGTGTCACTCCGTTCTTCAATATCACGGAATGGGATATGAAATAAGCAAATGATCGCTTTTGTGGCAGGCCGGGTACCCAGCCTGCCACTTATTGTAATTATCAGTACTTCACGAAAGCGCGTAATTGGCGTTCTCTAACGCCTAATTTGCGCCAGAGAGCGCAAACTACGCGAGGTTTTCGTGATCTACTGATTATTCGATGACATTATCGAAGGTCATATATGCTCCAATACATCATTAAGCGTTTGTTACAGGGTATCCCCCTGTTGGTGATCGTCAGTTTGATTTGCTTCCTGCTGATGATGAAAGTGGGTGACCCAATCGCCACCATGGGTGGACGCACGATCACCCGCCCGGAGGATCGCGAACGCCTCACACGTCAATTGGGGCTGGATAAACCCATTGTGGTTCAATATTTATACTGGCTGGTTGGCAACGACTGGACAAAGATCGATTCAGATGGCGACGGCACGCCCGATAAAAATGGAACCCGTCACGGCATCCTGCGCGGCGACTTCGGCACCTCGCTGGTCACGCGCAAACCAGTGACCGAAATGATCGGCGAGCGCGTTATCAACACGTTGACCCTGATGGGCGCCTCCGAGGTGGTCACAATCTTTTTTGCCCTGGTGCTGGGTATTTATTCCGCCCTGCGGCAATATTCGGCGCTCGACAATATCCTGACGACATTATTGTTCGTCGGCTATTCCATGCCGATCTTTTTTATCTCCCTGGCGTCCATGTACATTTTTGCGGTGCTGTTCAAACAATGGGGCCTGCCCTACCTGCCGACTGTGGGCATGTTCGACCCTCAGGTGGGAAAAACGGCGAGTCAGGTCATCTGGCACATGGTTCTGCCGGTGATGAGCCTTTCGGTGATCTACTTCGCCGGGTACAGTCGCTACATTCGCAGTACCATGCTGGAAGTGATGAGTCAGGATTACATCCGCACTGCCAAATCGAAGGGACTGCCGCGGCGTCAGGTGGTTTATATCCACGCGTTGAAGAACGCCTCCCTGCCGATTGTGACACTGGTGGGGCTTGACCTGCCCTTCCTTGTGGGCGGCGCGGTAGTGACGGAACGCATCTTTGCGTGGCCGGGCATGGGACGGCTGTTCTTTGACCATCTCTCCCGCTCCGATATATCGGTTGTCATGGGTATCGTAATGCTGGTGGCCGTTTCCGTGGTCGTTTTCCAAATCCTTACCGATATCGTATATGCGTGGCTCGACCCGCGCATTCGTTACGACTGAGAAACCCCATGGCAGTTTCCTCTTCCCCCTTTTCCCAATCTGCAGATGATCTTGTTGCGCCGCCATTGACCCTCACGCAACTTGGCTGGCTGAGACTGCGCCGCCACAAAATGGCTTTGTTCGGCGGCATCCTTTTGATTTTATTGACGTTGTTCTCCTTTGGCGGCGCCTTGTTTGTGACAGAGAAATACGCAAACTTCAACGACACATCGCAACGCCTCATGCCTCCCTCGGCGGAACATCCCTTTGGCACAGATTCCATCGGCAGGGATATTCTGGCCCGCTCCATCTACGGTGGGCAAATTTCACTGTTCATCGGCTTTGTGGCCGTGTTGATCGAAACCATTTTGGGAATCCTCGTCGGCGCGCTGGCGGGATACTATGGCGGCTGGATCGATTCGGTGCTCATGCGAATCACGGAAGCGCTGCTGTCCATCCCGACGATTCTCCTTTTGCTCGTGATGGCTAAATTCTTTGGGGGGAAGGTACCGGATATTCATATTGGCGAACGCGCTTTCAGTGGAAGCGTCATTGTCATTGTGGTGATCATCGGCGCCACGAGCTGGATGTATCTGGCGCGCATCGTTCGCGCGGAATTCCTGTCGTTGAAGGAACGCGAATTCATTCTTGGGGCGCGCGCCACCGGCACATCCAATTTCGAGATCATTTTTTTGCACATCCTGCCGAATACCTTCGCGCCCATCATCGTCTCTTCCACGTTGAGCGTTGCCAATGCGATTCTCTCAGAGGCGTACATCAGTTTTCTGGGTCTGGGCGTACAGGAACCCACCGCCACCTGGGGCAACATGTTGGAAAAATCATTGAAGTACATGGACTCCTCGCCATGGTTGTGGTTCTTTCCGGGCATGTTGATTTTGATGACGACCCTGGGCATTAACTTTTTGGGAGACGGCTTGCGCGACGCACTCGATCCGCGCAGCCGTGTGCTTTAGGAGAGGCCTGTGACGAACACATTATTGCAAGTGACCGACCTGAAGACACGCTTCCACACACCGGAGGGAATCGTCCATGCGGTGAACGGCATCTCGTTCCACGTCAATGAAGGGGAAACAGTGGCAGTTGTCGGCGAGAGTGGATGCGGAAAATCTGTCAGCATGATGTCTCTCCTCAGGCTGATCCCCACACCGCCGGGCGAAATCCATTCCGGCAAAGTCATCTACCGCGGCAGGGATTTGTTGGAGCGATCTGAAGAGGAAATGGAGGACGTGCGCGGCAGGGAGATCGCCATGATC
>JBBIUO010000315.1:412-5113 GCA_037440205.1 Chloroflexota bacterium | reverse complement strand
CGCGGAACTGCTCGGGCGGGCCGACGTGATCGTGTACGACGTGCTGGTCAATCCGGAACTGCTTCGCCTCGCCCCGCCAGGTCATCGGCAATGGGATTGCCGTTGCGATTCATGAATACGCATACGCGGGGCGAAAAATACTCCCTATCGAGATTGGCGAGCAAGGGGATCATCAGGCGTTCCGCGCCGCCCAGTCCCAGCCCGTCAATGACATAGATGACATTGGAGGCAGTTTTGTTTTTCATATCCGGATGGAACGGCAACGATGGGCGCAGACAAAATACAAAGAGTCAACAATCAACGACGGGACAAACCCCGATATGCTCAAGATTTCACCGTGTTTTTCTTGTAAATCTTGTGTGGGTCGCTTATGTCTTCATACAACAAATTGACAAGGGTCAATCCAAGGGAGAGCAGCACCCATAAGTAACGAATGTAGGAGGCACCATGTAAAAAGGTTGACGCGACCAGGTATGCGATGATTGATGCCTGTATGGATGAAATGTGCGAAGTCCATTTTTGATGGGCGGGCGATTGCGCCACTTCTTTCTTAATGCGGGAAAACGCCAGGAAGGCGGATACAAGGATGCCTCCAAAGGTCAGGCCGCCGACTATGCCTGTCTCGGCCAGCGTTTCCACGTAGAGTGAGTGTGCCTCACGCTGCTCGGTGCGAAACTCGAGCCCGATCAGTTCGGCGTAATCCTGATAGTTGATTGGGTAATTCGCGGCGCCAACGCCCAAGATGGGATGGTCCGCAAACATGATGAGGCCGGCCAGAATCTCGCTCGACCGCCCGCGGAAGGAGGAATCGGCATAGATGCCATTCTCGGTGGCAGGTGTGAGAAACGAAATTGTTTGAAACCTATCCTTGTAACTTGCAGGAAGGAAAGGCAGGGCAAGGATGGCAATGCCCAGAACCGATGAAACGAAGACAATATTGAAACGCGTAAAGAAAAAGACGATAAAAAACATGCAGACCAGAAAAGCCAGATACGCACCGCGGCTGTACGTGTTGAGCAACTCTATCAGCAGAATGGCGAGCAGGAGGGCGTAAACCAGTTTTTTTACCGAGGACTCGCGCAGGAAGCCGAAGATCGCGAAGGGAATCACTGAAACCAATACCTGCCCCCAAAAGTTCGGTTCATTCACCGGACCGGCAATTCTGTTATCCGGGCCGCTGACCCTGGCAAAACCAAAAAAGGTCTCCGTGTAATTACCCGTGGCCGCCTGATAAAGGCCGGGCAGGCTGAGCAAAGTAATCACCAAAACAATGATAAAAACAGCCCGTTCCCATTCCTCCAATCGCCGCAGGGAGAATAAGATGCAGTAGATGATTACCATATCCTTGACCAGATCAATCACTCTTTCGAGCGCCAGGTCACGATCAGAGGCGACAAGAAGAGATGCAGTGACGGCAAAAAGGTACGCAAGCAGAAATGTCTCGGCTCGCGATGTTCGAGGGCGATTAAGTGGTATCCCCCCGACGTAATAATTTCTCACCAGGATCGCAACGAACACAATCGCCACCAGGGGTTTGATCACTCCCGGCAATCCCATGTCGGTGAGTATTTTGGAAACGTTGGAGAACACGGCAATGATCAGCACATTGGCGCCCAGGCTGGGGTTGATCATAATTGCCATGATCACAGAGACCCCCACCAGGCCCAGCAGGGCATAAGTGGCAACCGAGTCACTGGGGTCTGCAACCGCCACTGCGCCAAGCACAGACAGGGCAATCGCAAGCAGGATGTAGGGATAATCCTTACGAAGAACCATGGGACCTCGCTATCTTTAAAAGTGCCGCTCGATTTTATTCAGAAGAGCGCAGGGGCGCATCCCCATCTTCACACAGAATCAGAGCGAGGGGCGGCAGAGAATCGGTCTCGGATGCGTTTCAGACCGTCAGCAAGAGCAGGCGCAGATCTAAGGCGATGCTTGAGGTGCAAAATTCCATTCTCAACAGACAAACGCCATCCACTTTTCACAAGCCGCATCCAGTACATTGGCGTTGTATCGGTAGCCAGGCTGGATTTATAAGCCGCCTCACCTGCCATAAAATCATAAACCATCATGTCATTGCGGGCATTATGCAAAATGGCGTAAAAGTGCGAGACCAGCCCCGGTCGGTATAAATTGCCAGGCTGGTAATTAAAGCCGCTTTGATAAAACAATATCTTATGATTATAGACGAAATTGTACAGGTAACCAATCGGCGCACCGGGTGTGAAAATCTTCAATAATTGAATTTCGCCAAAATCGAAGCGGGAGGTTATCAGATCCCGGTGAAACTCAAGCAAATAGCGATTGGAAAAGACGCCGGGCTTTCCCCGCCTCTCCCATTCCTGCTGATGCAAACGGACAAGGGCATCAAACATTTCAAGAGCCTGCGGGACATTCATGGCAGATTCGAGTTGAATCTCGCCATCCTTCTGGTATTCCTTGATCGAGCGTCGAATCTGACTCCGCTTATTGGCACTGAGCAGCTGTAAATAATCCATGTTCCCCGCCCGGACCTTTTGCAAATCAACAGAATAAGCGGTCGAAGCCTCATCCAACAGGATCCCGTCACGGCGGATCCGCCTCTCATTCAACAGGCCGGCCTGATGCGCAAAGGAGGTCGAGATTCCTGGAAAAACAAACTCATGCCAGGAAATGTTTTCGAGCCGTTCCAACAAGGAAGTCATATCGAAACGCAGGGTGCGGTCATGGAGCACGGAGTTATATTCAATATACAGTTGATCAATGTAGCGGACGCCAGTGGCATTCAGCGCGATCGTTCGGGTCGGCAATATTCCATATTTCCAACGCCTGACCAACCCAAGAAAAAAGGCCAGGAGGGGCCGATCTTGCAAATATCCGACAACCAGCCGCATATCCACTTCCAATGGCAGGCTTTTGAGCCAGGTTGAAACCCAGCCCCAGGAGGAAAAGTAATCATGATCACATGTTTCCAGCAGGGAGCGCCATGTCGTTTCAATTACGGAAAAATCCCGTGTATGGTCATATTCAACAAAGCGCAGGTCGTTCAACGACCGCGATCCATCTGTAGGTTCGATCATCTTCGATTTGCTACCTACCCCCCCCAACCTCACCGGAAGCCAGGCGAAGTACTGCATAAAGCGCGACGAACACAAAAAGCAGTTCGTAGTGGCTTTCCTTCACTTCCTGCACTGCTTGCGAAAATGGAATAACGTCTGAAAAACCATAGACACCCGCGTATAAAATCTTGGCAACTTTTGCCGAAATGTAATTAATCACAAACAGGCCGCCAATCGGCAGAAAAACCGCAGGAAAAAACTCTTCGGCGAGGTTTCGAATCGGCGCAAACAACATCACGCCAAGCGGAAGCAGCACAAAAACAGTAAGCAAGAAAACAGTAAAGGGCGTTTCCATGTTTATCTGCCCACCATTCACTTCAATATTATGAACCGTAAATTCACCCTGTGCGTTGTTCAGGGCCTGAGGGGTTTGGAAGTTGAAAATTCTCTGACCCCAGCTAATTTCTTCGCCGGCGCCAAAAAAGGCGATCAGCGCAAACCCCAAAAACGCAAGTTGTTTGATCCAGTGAATTCTGCTTTTAAGCGGTTGTTTTCGAACGCGCAAAAACCCGTAGAAAAAAATGGCGGAGGTTGCAAAAAGGGATATCGCGCCCACATTTTCAAAATAATGGTCCTCGGTGAAGAAGAAATTATCCATGTTCCTTCCGACAACCGACAGGGTGTGATATGAAAAAACAATATACAAACCCAAAATAATATATAACGCAGGACGATAAAACATTTTTAGATTCATTAGTCTCTCCTTGGAGCTGAGTTGTCAGACTTTTCACGGATACATAGAGTGTACCCGAACTGAATTAACCCTTCATGAAAGCGCCGATCAGTTTTCTGTGTTCCAGGGCCTTAAAGTAGGTACGTTTGGTCGCTTCCATAAATACGGGAAGGCTGTAATTCTTTCGGATGGTTTCTTTTGCCTGGGCACCGAGTCTTTTGGCGGTCTGTTCATCCTGACAAAGCATTTTCAGCGCCTCCGCCAAAGACGCCGGAGCGCTTACAGGAACAAGCAGGCCGTTGACATTGTCGCTAATAACCTCAGGGATTCCCCCGCAATTCGTCGCTACAATCGGAAGGCCAAACGCCGCCGCTTCGAGCAGGGCAAAGGGGATGCCTTCGCTCCGGGAGGACATTACATATATATTGCTTGATTTTAACACTGATAAGACGGCATCGCGCTCGAAAAACCCGGCAAGAAACACCCTGTTTTCCAGGCCCGCCTCCTTAATTTGCCCGAGTAGTTCCGGATAGAGCACACCGTCACCGACAATAACCGCATAGACATTTTTGGCTTGACCTGCGATCAAGGCAAATGCCCGGATAAAGTCATCATACCCCTTGGCCCACACCAACCTTCCAACCGCCACGCATAAAATGGCATCCTGGGGTATCCCAAATTTTTCCCGGACGCCGTTCGAATCCTTTTTCAACAAAGACTCATCAATGCTCACCGCATTGCGGATCAGGTCAATAGAGTCTTCCGGAACGCCGGCACCAGCCAGGGACCTTTTTATTGCATCCGAAACCACAATATAACGATCCATCCTGCGATTCGTCCATAATTCGATTGCGGTATAGACCCTGCCCTTTAAGGCCCCCCCATGTTCGGTTTCATAATAACTGTTTAAAGTCGAAACAAGCGCCGCAT
>JBBIUO010000315.1:0-379 GCA_037440205.1 Chloroflexota bacterium | reverse complement strand
AAAACTTCGATTGAATATTTTGAGTGTCAATTACGTTAAAACGATCCCGCTTGATGATGTTTGCCAGCCGCAACGGAATTAACGGGTCGGCGCGATATTTTCCAACCACCCTTACGGGAATGCCCTTTTCCTTCGAGAAACGAATGACAGGGCTGTTTTCGATGCCGGCAATGGCAGCGTTCCGTGTCCCCAGTTGATGTGCCAGCGTTATGGCGCGGGTGCTTGCACCGCCAAATCGTTTGGATAGGTCAACAATTAACACGCGAATATTGGAAGGCGTTTCGCCGGGATCAGTCATTCACTTTTTCCAATAACCATAAGATCAGCGGGCGCCGCGCTGTTTAAGGAGAACCGTAAAGGTTTTGATCAAAACCATGAC
>JBBIUO010000314.1:0-5148 GCA_037440205.1 Chloroflexota bacterium | reverse complement strand
TGGCGGCTTTGCGTTAAATCTGAAAACCGCAATTTGTGACCGTGTTCAGTATAGTAGGGGGCGACCCGCCCGGCGAGGGCAGAGAATCTCGACGATCCTCGAAGGGTCGCCCCAATTGTATAAAGTGAATTACCAGGAGAGAGAATGTTAGCAAGACTCAAATCCATTTATCACGAATACCCAAAGGCATTTTGGGTTTACAACATCATCGTTTTCATAGACCGCTTCGGCGGATTCATGCTTTACCCATTCTTTGCGTTGTTCCTCACAAAAAAGTTCGGCATCGGCATGTCCACCGTTGGGATTCTGTTTGCGATGTTCTCCATTTCCGGTCTGGTTGGGAGCGCGCTCGGCGGCGCATTGACCGACCGCATGGGCAGAAAGGGCGTGATCATCTTCAGCCTCCTGCTCTCGGCATTGAGCGCGCTTGGAATGGGCTACGCTCCCACACTGACGATCTTCGTCGCGGTGTCGGTGATCGTTGGCACACTTTCCAGCATCGGCGGCCCGGCGCACGAAGCGGTCGTTGCCGATTTGCTCCCCGAAAACAAACGCGCCGAAGGCTACGGCATCATCCGCGTGATCTTCAACGCGGCGGTGATCATCGCCCCGGCCACGGCGGGCCTGCTCATTGCAAAATCGTACATCCTGCTCTTCATCATTGACGCCGTCATCAGTGTCATTGCCGCGGGGATCGTCCTCTTTGCCTTGCCGGAGACCAAGCCCAAGGCGCATCCAGATGCGAAGCCCGAAACAATGTCACAGACCTTTGCGGGGTACGGCAAAGTCTTCAAGGATATTCCGTTCATGGGCTTTGTGGTCGTCACGGTGTTGACGGCGCTGGTCTACATGAACATGAACACCACCCTCGGCGTGTACCTGCGCGACACGCACGGCATTCCCGAGTTGAGGTATGGATACCTGCTTAGCATAAACGCTCTCATCGTCGTGGTATTCCAGTTTTGGGTGGCGCGCAAACTTGAAAAATACAAACCCATGTTGATGATGGCGCTCGGCACGGCGCTGTACGGAATCGGCTTTGCGATGTACGGATTCACCTTGACCTATCTGTTTTTTGTCGTTGCGATGATCGTCATCACCATCGGCGAAATGATCGTCTCGCCGTTTCAGCAGGCGCTTGTGGCAAGTTTCGCCCCGGAAGAAATGCGCGGACGTTACATGGCGATCTCCGGTCTCTCATGGGGCATTGCCTTCGCGGCAGGTCCCTACCTGGCAGGCTGGGTCATGGACAACATCAACCCGAACTGGCTGTGGGTTGCATGCGGCGTGATCGGCGGAGTTGCCATGATCGGTTACATCGTTCTGGATCGGATCCACCATACCCCGGTATCTATGGCGGCAGAACCAGCCGCCGCAGATTAGCAAGTTGTTTTTCCCCTCACGAAGAGAGTCGGGTCTACGCAACCCGACTCTCAATATTTAATCCAAGTTGCCACCTTGCGCAAATTGCACAAGTTTTAACGCGAAGGCGCGGAGTCGCAAAGGGAAAAACACCAAATCCTGGCGTCTTGGCGACTTTGCGTTAAAAGTCTCGTTCAAAATTAGATCAAAATTCATGGGTGGCAACTTGAGTTATTTAACAGGATGTCATTGCGAGAGCGGTTTTGTTCTTTGCCCGAAGCAATCCGAGAGTTGGTAGTTTTACGGAATTTGAATCGGCACGCTTCCCGCCGCCACCCAGGCCTGCGCGGTCTCTTCAATCGTAGCAAAGTGGACGGCTGGATTCTGTTTCACCTGCTCCACGAATGCAAGGATCGCGTCGAGGCTGTCTTCCGAATTGACGATTTTCAAAGTCTCAGGCTCGATCATGATTGTGAAACTGAGCATCGGCACATCGTACGTTCCCGCTTCGATTTCTGCGAGCAACGACTCCGCGGTTGCAAGTTGATGATCCGAATTCCCGACACGCACGATATTCCCGTTCGGGTCATGCACATCATATTTAGCACTGCTGGTGGGACGGTACAACGCAATGGATGTATCGTCGCACCCCGGACGATGACCGACACAATTCACTCCGCCCCAAACCACCTGAGGCGTCCACGTGTAGCCTTTGTACGTCGCAGGCTTCCGCGCCTTGTCGAATTCATTGATCTGCATCCCGCTGATGACGCTTGTGGGCGTCACGCCATATTTCGTGAGCAGGTACGCGGCTTTGGCGCGGTCGGTTTGTTTGTGCGCATGCACGTCCCATTGCACACCCATCGCGCTGGTGCGTTGGATGATCTCCTGCACGCGCACGCCTCCCGTCAGCCAGCCCACATCCGCGCCGATGGACAGACGCACGCCCGCATCGGTGAGTTGCTGGATGAACGCGATGAACACATCCACATCCTTCGGCCACGAATCAGGCTCGGACTCGATGTGCATGGTGGCCGAGATGTATAACGTGGTTTCAACTGCCGGTGCGGCGGTTGCGGTTGCCGCCGGAGCAGATGCCGGCAGACCCTGAGCCGTTGCCGGGGAGGCGCAGGCGAGAACAAGAACCATCGTGAGGAAAATCCATAAAGCGTGTTTCATGTTTTTATCTCCTTTTTGGCGAAACATTTTTAATATCGGTGGAATCGGTCAGACGATCCTTGCGTATGACTGCTTCCTATGTTGTAATTGTATGGAGACGGTTTATAAGAGCGTTGCCCTTGTGTAAAATTTCGGTAATCTTTGACTCATCTGTAAAGAATGTGAAAAATCATTGTCGCGTAGCGGATGTTCTCTAACGTCCGCCCACAGATTACGCATGAGCCTAATCTTTTTTGGAAAATCCGTCCCGCGTTCAAGGTTTCAACGCCGATTAAATTAACGGTGGAGTTTATCCAATCGGACATGGCGGATCGCGCCGCGCTGATGCCTGGTTCAACACGGACGGTGGATCGGCGCGTTGAGTATTCTGCCGATGATATGGTGACGATCTATCTCGCCTTTTGCACGTTGCTTGCGTTGGCGAGGTGAGTGGATGGGTGAACAGGTACACAAGTAGACAGGTAGACAAGTAGACAAGTAGACAGGTAGACAAGTAGACAGGTAAACAAGTAGACAGGTAAACAAGCAAAGAGGAGGCAGTGATGAGCGACCCGAAAGGTAAACTTGAACGCAAGGCAAAGAAGTTGATCAAGAGCGAATATGTCATCTGGCTGACGACGGTGGATGCAAATCACATTCCCCAGCCCCGGCCTGTGTGGTTTATCTGGGATAAAGATGCATTTTTGATCTTCAGCCAGCCGAAGGCTCACAAGGTTCAACACATCCAAAACAACGGCAGTGTTTCCCTGCACTTCAACACCGACAAGACCGGCGACCAGGATGTGATCGTCTACATCGGCACGGCAGTACTGGATGACAAGACGCCTCCTGCGAAAAAAAGTCCCTGCTTATTTGAGAAAGTATCGCAAGGGAATCAAGGGAATCGGCATGACACCCGAGACATTCAGCAGGGAATATTCGGTTGCGATCCGCGTCAAGCCGACTTCCCTGCGCGGCTGGTGATCCATCAAATGACAGAATCAATTCTCGTCGGTGACCGCGTAAAGATTTACCTCGATTCAAAGTTCGGTGAAAAAGAAGGCTGGTACGGCGGCACAGTCTTCAGAATTGACCCGTACTCGGCGCATCGCAGTTTCTTCTGGGTGGAGTTGGATGCGGAGGCGCAGGCTTTGCTGGGAATGAAGCAGATTTCTGTGCTCAACCCCAAAAACATACAAAAAGTGACGGCCACTTGATGACCGTCACTTTTTTTCTATGCTTTCTTGTATGCCGTGATCTTCGCGCTGTAGACGGCTTTGTAAACCGATTCACGCGGATATTCGGTCACATCCAGTTTCATCTCGTCCAATGCGCCATCCACAGTTTCCTTGTCGAAGAACACAGGTTTGATGGAAATGTCTGTGAAGCCGACGGATTCCATCATGGCGATGTAGTCCTTTGCTTCCACTGCGCCCGCCACGCAGCCCGCCCACGCGCTCAGGCTTTGCTTGACCGCTTCGGGCAGTGGGCCATCGGTGACGATATCGGAGACGGCGAGTTTGCCGCCGGGGGCAAGCACGCGAAATGCTTCGTTGAAAACCTTTTCCTTGTCGGGTGAAAGGTTGATGACGCAGTTGGAGATGATGACGTCCACGCTGTTCGATTCGACGGGGAGGTCTTCGAGATAGCCCTGGCGAAATTCGACGTTCGTTGCGTTGACTTTCTTCGCGTTGACTCTGGCGCGCTCGATCATTTCGGGAGTCATGTCCACGCCGATCACGCGTCCTTCGGGACCGACTTTCTGGGCGGCCAATAGACAGTCGAGTCCTGCGCCGGAGCCAAGATCAAGGACGGTTTGACCGGGCTTTAGTGTAGCGAGTGTGATCGGGTCGCCGCATCCGTAACTGGTGCTGGCTACGTCAGATGGAACGGTGGTGAGCAAATCAACGGGGTAGAGATTGCTTTCGGGACCGCAACAGTCGTCGGCGCAGCAGGAAGCGGAGTTCTTAATCCGCTCCGCATAATGTTCGCGGACTGCTTCGTGAATGGGGGTGGTCGTTGTCATGAGTTCTCCTTTGTGTCATTGCAACCGCGGGGCGTATCGAAGCCAATTCCAAATATGGGAGGTTGCTTCGTCGCTTTGCTCCTCGCAACGACATGATGTATAGAAGTTTGTCTATGTATTTTCGTAAAAACAATGGGACGCCGCCTAGGATGGCATCCCACGTTTAACTACCTTGTTTTGGATTTGATGACGTTGAGTGTGGTTTCCGCTTCCGGTGCGAACTTGATCATTAACTGCCCGCAACAAATGGCGATGTTTTCCTGGTTGAGCGAGTAGTAGGTTTGCTTGCCTTCCTCGCGCACCGTGACCAGATCGGCCTCGCGCAAAATGGCGAGGTGATGCGAAACGGTGGGCTGGGAGACATCGAGCTTCTCGACGATCTCGTTGACCGAGAGCGAATTGCAACAGCAGATTTGCATGATCTTCTGGCGGGTTTCGTCGGAGATGGCTTTGGCAAAAAGGACGGGGTTGAATTTCATATAGATAACTTTCTATGGGTTATTATATAGATAAACGTCTATTTGTCAAGAGAAAAAAATTGGGTTAGCTGGATTCATCTCCGAAATAACGCCGCACCCGCCGCCTGAGGCGATAAAAGGCAT
>JBBIUO010000313.1:0-5154 GCA_037440205.1 Chloroflexota bacterium | reverse complement strand
CGATCAGCCCGGCGAGGAGGATCGACGTTCCCATGGCCGCCGCCCGCCCCGGCCTCTGCCATTTCGACCTCGATGCCACCGCCAACCCGATGTGGAATATCGAAGCGATTGACACGGGCGCCGCCTGCCAGAATTGATGCGACGAACCGCGCTTCTCCTCATTTTATTATTTCTCGCTTCATGCTCCCCTCAGCCTGCTCGGGTGGCGGAGCCAACCGGCATTCCCACCCCGACAGTTGTTCCGGCACATGCGCCCGAGATTCGTTTCGCATTGATCGGCGAACCGAAGCGGACCAACGTCTGGCAGTTATTCGATGAAACCGGCGCAACCTACACAGATTACGCCCTGCGTTCCGAATATTGGCCGCGACTCTATCACCTTGCTCCTCCTGATTTCACCTTCGAGCCTCTCGCCGCAAACGGGATGCCCTCCGAAGTGATTCAGGAGGGCGATCTTTTCACAGCCACAGTCTCCCTCCGCACAGACTTGAAATGGACGGACGGTTCTTCATTCACCGCTGAAGATGCCGCCTTCACCGTGAACGCCGCCCTCGCCTTCGAACTCGGCTACGATTGGAGCGCGTACTACCCGCGTGAATACCTCGATCATGCGGAAGCGGCGAATTCATCCACGGTGAAGTTTTACTTCAAGCAAAAGCCGAATGTGGGCGTGTGGCAATACGGCGTCTTGCAAGGTCCCATCGTTCAAAAGGCCTTTTGGAAAGACAAAATCGAAGACGCCGAAAATCTTCTACCCGATGATTCCCTGCGCGCCGACATCGAACAGACTCGCGCCGACCTCGCCACCGTGCAAAGAGATGTTGCAGATTTAAGCGCCCAGGCGCTGGCCCTGCAACTAAGCGGCAAACAAAATCGAATCTTGGACAGCGACCTCAAACGCAAACAGAACGAGCAGATTTACGTTCAAAGCAACCTGGATAAACTTCTCGAGGAATACGCCGCGAAAATCAAATCCGCGCAGGATGCCTTGTACAAGGTGAGCGATGAAAGCGAACCCGTGCTCGGCACATGGATTCCATCCGGCAGTGAAAACGGGCAATGGACAAACGAAGCCAACCCCGATTTTCCATTTGCCCATCCCAACTTCGACCGCGCCGTGTATCGTTTCTTTGAAAACGAAGAAGAGGCGGTCACCGCTTTTCAAAACGGGGAAGTGGATTTCATCCTTTCGCCAAACGGCCTGACAAACAATGACGTTGCCGCAAACCGCAGTCTCACCTACAGCGCGCGCTTCCTTTTGTTCAACCCGCTGAAGCCGCAACTGGCAGATCCATTATTCCGTTCCGCGCTCAGTTGCATGTTGGATCGAAATTTCCTTGCGGCGGATGTTTTGCAAAATCATGCCGTGCCGCTGGGTTCTTTCATCCTTTCCCCGCAATGGCATGACCCGTCTGCAAATGATGCCTGCGACGGCATGGATGAATCCACGCGGGTTCAACAGACGGTGAAATTATTGAAGGATGCCGGTTATTTTTGGGCGCAGGAACCGAATGCGGAAAACGCCGGGAGAGGCCTGCGTTTTTCGAACGGTGAAGCGTTTCCGGATATCACGCTGATCGCGCCGTCAAAGGAGGATGACCCGTTGCGAAGCGCCGCCGCATACATCGCCGAACGTGCAAACCGTTTGGGAATCCCGGTTGCCGTGCGGGAAATGAGCATGAGCGATGTTCTTTACGCGGTGTACAGTTCGCGGAAATATGACATTGCCCTAGTGGGCTGGCGGTTGAGCGAGTACCCGTCGTATTTGTGTGAATGGCTCCGGGGGGAGACTCTGCATCTGGATAACAGCGACCAGTTTGCGGCGTCGTGCGAAGCGTTGGGGGTCGAATCCGATTTGGATACAGCGAGGCAATCCATCCAAAGAATCGAATCGTCATTGATGTATGAATTCCCGCTCATCCCGTTGTTTACCGTCGCGCGGGCGGATACGTATTGGAATATTTCATACCCGGCGGGGAATGTGTTGAATGGCTGGGGCGGCTTGTACGGCGCGCCGTCATACGCCGCACCTTTGCCGTAAAATTTTTGTTTGAGAAAAAAGCGAGAGGCAGTATAATCATCCCATTCCATTATGAGGAGCAGGCTGTGACAACCACCGAACGAAAGCCTTTTTTGGAAGTCCGTAATCTTAAGACATATTATTACACGGAGGATGGGGTCGTCAGCGCCGTGGACGGGGTAAGTTTCGATGTGTATCCCGGCGAGGTGCTCGGTATTGTGGGGGAATCGGGGTGCGGCAAGAGCGTGACCTCGCTTTCGATCATGCGGTTGATCGCACCACCCGGAAAAATAACCGAAGGGGAGATTTTGCTGGACGGGAAAAACCTGTTAACTCTTTCTGAAGATGAAATGACCAAAATCCGCGGCAACAAGATTTCGATGATCTTTCAACAGCCGCAGACTGCATTGAATCCCGTTTTCAAAGTGGACAATCAAATCGCGGAAGTGCTGAACATCCACAAGGATATGGGCAAGGACGCCGGCAGGAAGCGCGCCATCGAACTGTTGAAGATGGTGGGCATTCCTGATGCGGAACGCCGCGCCGACGCGTACCCGCACGAACTTTCCGGCGGCATGGCGCAGCGCGTGATGATCGCCATGGCGCTGGCCTGCGTGCCTGAATTGCTCATTGCCGATGAACCCACCACCGCGCTGGATGTGACCATTCAGGCGCAGATTTTGGATCTGATGCGAGATCTGCGCTCGAAGATGGGCACATCGGTCATTTTGATCACGCACGATCTCGGCGTGGTGGCTGAGATGGCCGAGCGTGTGGCAGTGATGTACGCCGGCGAGATTGTGGAGCAGGCCGACGTGAACACGCTCTTTGAACAGCCCCTGCATCCGTACACCCAGGGATTGATCGGTTCCATTCCGATTTTGGGACAGATCAAGGAGCGGCTGGATGTGATCCCCGGCTCCGTGCCGAACCTGGTAAACCTGCCGCCGGGCTGTCGCTTTGCGCCGCGTTGCACCGCGCGCGAGAAATTCGGTTTAAAGATCTGCACGGAAGCGAAGCCCAATCTCGCCGAATCCGCGCCCGGCCACAAGGTACGCTGCTGGCTGTACCAGAACGCCAAAGACCATCAAGCGCCGTTGAAAGCGAAACAGGCATAAACCATCGTCGTGGAGTCGATCAGCATGAGTCAAACAATGGAAATGCAGAAAGCGGAAGACCTGGTAAAAGTCGAACACCTGGTGAAATATTTTCCGGTGCGCGCCGGTTTGTTACAGCGCGTCGTCAACTGGGTGAAGGCAGTGGACGATGTTTCCTTCACCGTGAAAAAGGGCGAGACCCTCGGCATGGTGGGCGAATCGGGATGCGGCAAGACCACCATCGGCCGCTCCATGCTCCGGCTGGTGGAACCAACTTCCGGGACCGTGCGATACGATGGCAGGGACGTGTTGAAGCTTCGCGGCAATGAGTTGAAGGACGCTCGCCGCCACATGCAGATCATTTTCCAAGACCCGTATGCTTCATTGGATCCGCGTGTGCCCATCGGCGAATCAGTGATGGAGGGATTGCACATCCACCGCATCGGCACCCCGCAGGAACGTTACGACCTGATGATCGAGACTCTCAAAAAGGTCGGCCTCGAAGATTATCACGCGCGCCGCTACCCGCACGAATTCTCCGGCGGACAGCGTCAGCGCATCGGAATCGCCCGCGCGCTTGCCCTGCGCCCCAACTTCATCATCTGCGATGAACCCGTCTCCGCGCCGGATGTATCCATCCAATCGCAGGTGTTGAATATTTTGAAAGACCTGCAAAAGGAATTCGGCCTTACCTATCTTTTCATCGCGCACAACCTGAGCGTGGTGGAACACATCTCGGATCGTGTGGCGGTGATGTACCTCGGCAAAATGGTGGAATTGACCGGGCGCGACGATCTTTTCAAGAACCCCCTGCATCCCTACACAAGCGTTGATGTCCGCCATTCCGATTCCCGACCCAAAGGCCAAACGCCAGCGCGAAATCCTCAAGGGCGATGTGCCAAGTCCGCTTAACCCGCCCCGGGGATGCCGCTTCCATCCGCGCTGCCCCATAGCGGATAAAATCTGCTCCGAGCAGGAGCCCGAGTTCCGCGAAGCCATGCCCAGTCACTGGGTGGCCTGCTGGATGGTGAAGTAACAGGAGATTATGGAACACAACGTTCTGCTTGTGGATGACCAACGGGATATTCTGCGGCTTCTGCGTTCCACGCTCGATACGCTCAAACAGCCGGGGATCAAGATCTTCGAGTCTCCTTCGGGCGAGGAGGCGTTGATCGAATCCGCGCGGCGCAAGATTGACCTGCTAATCACGGATTACAAATTGCCCGGCATGAACGGCGTGGAACTCATGCACAAGGTGCGCGCGCGCCACCCGGAGGCAAAAGTGGTGCTTATCACCGGCATCAATGATCGCAAAGTGCGCGACGAAATGCTGAACGCCGGTGCCCTGGCGATCTTCGACAAGCCCATTCCATTGGCCGATTTTCTGGACGTGGTCGAGCGCGGCCTCGGTCTTGTGCAAACCATCTTCCCGCCCGAACGTCCCGCCGACGAAAAAACAGAACAACCCCACACCCGCGTCTCGGACCTGCTCGCCAACTTCCGGCAGGATATCAAAGCCGAGGCGGTTTTCCTTCTCAACGACCGCGGCCTCGTGCAGGCGCGCACCGGCAAAATGCGCGACGACAGCATGGAGGTCTCCCTCATCTCCGCATTGATGGCCATCCACAACGCCGGTTTGAAAGTGGCCCGCTACAACCACCAGGAAACGCTCGACTCGTATCATATTTTCAGCGGCGGCGATAACGACCTGCTCTTCATTCCCGTCGCCCCCATGTATGCCCTGCTGGTCACGGGAAGAGGTCTCGCCAACGAAGAGACCATCCTCGAAACCATGAATTCCCTGATCGCACTGCGCAAGGAGATCGAGAAGTCGTTGAAATTGATTGGTGTGACCGGGGAATTGAATGCCGCGACTCCCGCGAAGACAGTGCCCGCTTCGTCCGTCCCGACGCCTGCTCCTGCAAAACCGGCAGAGAAACCCGCCGACGCCCCTCCCTCCCCGGAAATGGAAGCCCTGCTAAAGGAAGCCGCCGCCAAAAAGAGCAAGGCCACAGAGATGGATGATTTTTGGAATCA
>JBBIUO010000312.1:0-5176 GCA_037440205.1 Chloroflexota bacterium | reverse complement strand
GGCAGAGATAACCGCTGAAAGCATCTAAGTGGGAAACTCGCCCTAAGATTAGATCCCTGTAACCCGTAAGGGTGTAAGACCCCAGGTAGACTACCTGGTATATAGGCAGCATGTGTAAGCACAGTAATGTGTTAAGCTAAGCTGTACTAATGGTCGAGGGCTTCCTTCCGTGATACGGAGAAGTTGGTACTTTTCAAAATACATCATGCACTTGCTATTCGGTGACAATCTTGTGAAATTGTCCCTTGGTGATTTGAGCGACATGGGTACACCCGGTCCCATTCCGAACCCGGAAGTTAAGCATGTCAGCGCCGATGGTACTTGGAGGGCGACCTCCTGGGAGAGTAGGTCATTGCCAAGGGGCTTTTCTTTTTAAAAAATCGGGCGCAAAATCTTCTCACTCACGCCCGTATCGTGTATAATCCCAATTGCAGTTTCGGCGTGGAGGGTTGTTCCCTTCACTATAAATTACGAGGAGTTGTGAAGCGCATCTTTTGATCGTATGGTCATCGAGTTCGTTTCAGGTCTTATTAAAGCCCTCGGCCGAGTCTGCACAACGGCCGATTTTTTTTGATATTTTTATACAGAAAGTAGGTGATTTCATTGGCTACAGTTAATCTTCGCAACGGCGAGTCGCAGGATTCCCTGCTCAAGCGTTTCCGCAAGAAAATCGTCAAGAGTGGAATTTTAAGCACCATCCGCAACAAGCGCTGGTTCGTCTCCAAGAGCGAGACGCGCCGCATGGAAAAGAAAAAGGCGATCCGCCGCATCAAACGACGTTCCTTCAAGGAAACCGAATAGATCAAGAGGCGTGTATGACAAAAGAAGAAGGCAAAATCAAAGTTGAGGGACTTGTGGTCGAGGCCCTGCCGGGAACCCAATTTCGCGTGCGGTTGGATAACGGCCATGAGGTGCTGGCTTATCTCTCGGGCAAAATGCGCAAGCATTACATCCGCATTCTTCTGGGTGACCACGTATCCATGGAAATGTCGCCCTACGACCTGACCCGCGCCCGAATCACCTTCCGCCAACGCAAGAACGCGCCCGTTCCCCCCACTTCGGTTGGAAATTAATTTTCTGATTGGAATTATCAAAAGTCCTCCATTTTCACGGAGGACTTTTGCGTTTGCCGGAGTTTTCCCGCTTACACCATATCCCTGAACGAACTTAGCACCTTCATATAATTCGCCCGCTCGAACGCCGCAGGCTCCCGGATGGATTTCTGACTCATACTGCCCTGCATCTGCTTGATCGAGTCGTATTCCCGTTCCTTCATCCAGGCTTCCAACTCGTTCAACATCGCCGGAATGACCCGCTCCCCGTTGTGCAAAAGGGTGGACGCCATCATGCTGACCTTCGCCCCGGCCATCATTGCCTTGAGCACGTCATTGGCGGTATGCACGCCGCTGGTCAGTGCAAAATCGGTATTGACCTTTCCGTGCAGGATCGCGATCCAGCGCAGGGGCAGGCGTAAGTCTGCCGAGGTGCTCAAATCGAGGGTATGGACGATTTCCAATTCGTCCAGGTCGAAATCCGGCTGATAGAAGCGGTTGAACAGCACCAGCCCATCTGCCCCGGCTTCAACGACGCGCCGGGCAAAATTTGGCAGGGCGGTAATGAACGGGCTGAGTTTCACAGCCAGCGGGATGGAAATTGCCGATTTTACTTCAGCCACCAACTCAACCTGGGTGTTTTCCAATTCCTGTGCGGTGAGGTCCGGATCGGTCGGAATATAGTACAGGTTGAGTTCCAACGCATCCGCACCTGCATCCTCGATCTGTTTTGCATGACGCGTCCATCCGCCTTTTGAAACGCCGTTCAAACTTCCGATCACGGGGATGTTCAGCGCCTTTTTCAATTCAGCGACCTGCTTCAAATACTTTTCAGGCCCGATGGAATATGTGCCGGTATCGGGCAGATAAGACAAGGCCTCGGCAAATGAATCGGTGCCGCGAGTCAGGTAATGGTCAAGTTCGAGCGATTCGTGGATGATCTGCTCCTCGAAGAGCGAATACATCACGATGGCGGAAATCCCCGCTTCTTCCAACCGTTTGGCTGATTCTGTTTTCTTCGAGAGGGGCGATGCCGAAGCAACGAGCGGATTCTTCAGGCCCAGACCAAGGTAGGTCGTGGAAAGATCGGTCATGATTGCTTCTCCTCATTGCCGTTCCCATTGCCATAGTGCATTGCCGCCATCTGCTGATACAACGTCCAGCGCGACTTTGCATCCTTCTGCGCCTGCTTCATCAACTCCTCGGCGCGGGCCTCATCCATCTGGGTGAGCATCTTGTAACGGGTCTCGTTGTAGGCGTATTGCGAGATCGGAATGCTCGGCT
The DNA here is from genome assembly GCA_037440205.1 of Chloroflexota bacterium. Lineage (GTDB taxonomy): Bacteria > Chloroflexota > Anaerolineae > Anaerolineales > Villigracilaceae > Villigracilis. Next base: position 2,840 of record JBBIUO010000312.1, on the reverse strand, counting down.
CCTTGGATTCGATGATCAGCGGATTCTTCCCCTCCTCCGCAAGGCGCGGATCGTAGCGATACATCGGCCAGTGACCCGACTGCACCGCGAGTTTCTGCTGTTCGAGACCCTTTGCCAGGTCGTAGCCATGCGCGATGCAGTGACTGTACGCGATGACAAGCGACGGCCCATCATAGGATTCTGCTTCGAGCAATGCGCGCAGGGTTTGCTGGTCGTTTGCGCCCATGGCGATTCGCGCCACATAGACGTAACCATACGACATCGCGATCAGGCCGAGGTCCTTCTTCGGCATCCCCTTGCCGCTCATCGCAAATTTGGCGACCGCCGCGCGCGGTGTGGCTTTGCTCGATTGCCCGCCCGTATTCGAATACACTTCCGTATCCAGCACCAGCACATTGACATTGCGCCCGCTGGCGAGCACGTGATCCAGACCGCCGTAGCCGATATCGTACGCCCAGCCGTCGCCGCCCATGATCCACACGGATTTTTTCACAAGATGATCCGCCACGCTGATCAAATCTTTTGCGCGCGGATGTTTCGACTTTTCCAACTTCTTTTTCATTTGCGCCACGCGCTCGCGTTGTTCTTCAATCGCAACTTCGGATGTTTGCTCCGCCAGCAATAGATCGTGGACGAGTTCTTTCCCAACTTCATCTCCCAGCAGGGACAACAGTTCGCGCGCATATTCATTTTGCTTGTCAATTGTCAGGCGCATACCCAAACCAAACTCGGCGTTGTCTTCAAACAGCGAGTTCGACCAGGCCGGGCCGCGCCCGTTGGCGTCCTGCGCCCATGGCGTGGTGGGGAGATTGCCGCCGTAGATCGAGGAACAACCCGTCGCGTTCGCAATGATCGCGCGGTCGCCGAACAATTGCGAAACCAGTTTCACATACGGCGTCTCGCCGCAACCCGCGCACGCGCCGCTGAACTCGAACAACGGGCGGAGCAATTGCGAATTCTTGATCGTCGAAGGATTAATTAACTTGCGATCCAAATCGGGAATGCTCATGAAGAAATCCCAATTCTTCGCCTCGGCCTCGCGCAGGGGCGGCTGAGGCGCCATGTTGATCGCCTTGCGGCCAACGGCCTTCTTGTCTTTCACCGGGCAAACTTCCACGCACAAGGTACAGCCCGTGCAATCCTCGGGCGCAACCTGCACCGTGTACGCCATGCCGTCCGAAAATTCCTTGAACTTCGACGGCATGTGCTTGAAGGTCCCAGGCGCATTCGCCAGCAATTTTTCGCCGTACACCTTGTGGCGAATGACCGCGTGCGGACAAACCATCACGCATTTGCCGCATTGGATGCAAAGGTCGGGCTCCCACACCGGAATTTCGAGCGCGAGATTTCGCTTCTCCCATTGCGTTGTGCCGGTGGGAAAGGTTCCGTCAATGGGGAATGCGGAAACGGGAATGTTATCGCCGTCGGAATCGATGATCTGTCCAAGCACCTCGCGGACGAACTTCGGCGCTTCATTCGGGACTGGGAGCCTGCGTGCCGTCTTTGAAGTGATCTGCCCCGGAACATTGACCTCATAAATGTTGGCGACGGTCGCATCCACCGCCTCGAAATTCTTCTTCACCACGGCTTCGCCGCGCTTGCCGTAGGTCTTTTCAATGGCGTGCTTGATCTCTTCGATTGCCGCCTCTTTCGGCAGGATTCCGCTGATGGCGAAGAAAGCCGTCTGCATGATGGTGTTCATGCGTCCGCCCATGCCCGTTTTATCCGCGACCTCGTAGCCGTTGATGACATAGAATTTGAGTTTCTTCCGGACGATGTCTTCCTGCACCTCCCTGGGTAGTTGATCCCAAACCTCATCGGGACCGTACAAACTGTTGAGCAGGAAGATTCCGCCTTCCTTCGCATACTTGAGCATGTCCACGCGCTCGAGGAAGGAATACTGGTGACAGGCGACGAAGTTCGCCTGGTTTGCCTCGATCAAATACGGCGCGCGGATCGAGTGCGGGCCAAATCGCAGGTGCGACATGGTGACCGTGCCGGACTTCTTCGAGTCGTAATAGAAGTAGCCCTGGGCGAAGTTCTCCGTCTCTTCGCCGATGATCTTGATCGAATTCTTGTTCGCGCCCACGGTTCCATCGGAGCCGAGGCCGAAGAACACACATCGGACGATTTCATCGGATTCGAGCGAGAAGGAGGAATCCACGTCGAGGCTGGTGTGTGAGACATCGTCGTTGATGCCGACGGTGAAATGATTCTTGGGTCCGGGTTTGGTCAATTCATCGAGCACGGCCTTTGCCATGGCGGGAGTGAACTCCTTGGAGGAAAGTCCATATCTCCCACCAGTGACTTTGATATTTGCGCGTCCACCTTCCACCAGAGCGCTGATCACATCCATGTAGAGCGGCTCGCCGGTGGCGCCGGGCTCCTTCGTTCTATCCAAAACGGCGATGGATCTCACGCTTCCGGGCAATGCCTTGATGAAATGCTCCACCGAGAACGGGCGATACAACCGCACGCGCACCGCGCCGACTTTTTCGCCCTTCTTTGCAAGGTGGGCGACCGTTTCATCCACCACTTCGCCGCCCGAGCCCATGATGATGACCACGCGCTCGGCTTCGGGGTGCCCGCTGTAATCGAAGAGGTGGTACTGCCTGCCGGTGATCTTGGCGAACTTGTCCATCATCTCCTGTGCGATGGCGGGAACGGCCTTGTAATAGGGGTTGACGGCTTCGCGCATCTGGAAGTACACATCGGGATTCTGCGCGGAGCCGCGCAGGACGGGATGCTCCGGGCTGAGTCCCCTTGCCCGATGCGCCCGGACCAGCTCATCGTCAAGTATGAGGCGGAGTTCGTCATCCGACAACTGAATGATCTTGTTT
>JBBIUO010000311.1:435-5177 GCA_037440205.1 Chloroflexota bacterium | reverse complement strand
TATTATTGATCGGAAAAAACGCCACGGTAACTGTCTGCCACTCGCGGACGAAGGATCTACCCGGTACAGTCCGCCAGGCCGATATTCTCATCGCGGCCATTGGCAAGACCGAAATGGTACGCGGCGACTGGATCAAACCCGGCGCGGCGGTCATTGATGTAGGCATCAACTCCAAGCCCGATGCGACGAAGAAGAGCGGCTACCGCCTTGTGGGCGATGTCAATTTTGATGAGGCAAAGGAAGTGGCAGGTTTCATCACGCCTGTCCCCGGCGGCGTAGGCCCAATGACGATAGCGATGTTGATGAACAATACTTATCGGGCGGCGGAGATACAGGATCAGTAGATCAGTGAGCAGTGAGCAGTAATCAGTGACTAGTTACCAGTCCCGTCGCGAGGCGGGACTTTTCTATTTAAAACCTTGACATACTAACAATTCAGTACTATTATCTACTTATTAGTAGCGTGAACTTGATATTACGGAAAGGAGCAAGGATGGCTGAAATTACCGCACAAACCAGGAAATTCCAGAAGGAATTGAACGCCGGCACCTCGTCGCTTGTGCTGTTGAGCGTGCTAAACCGCAGTAAAGAACCGATGTATGGGTATCAGATCGCCAAATTGCTGGAGGAGAGCGGGCCCGAGGTACCCATGATGAAACAGGGAACGTTGTACCCGGTGCTGCGATCCCTGGAGGAGAACAGCCTGCTTGAAAGCACTGTGGAGCCGTCTGTTTCGGGGCCGCCGCGCCGGTATTACAAGATCACAAAAGACGGCCGCGCCGCCCTGGAAGAATGGCTTGAAATCTGGAAACAAACGAAGAAATTCGTGGACACGATTTTGAAAGGATGACGACATGTTTAATAAGATCGAAGAATATCTCGACGCTTTGAAAAATGAAATGAAGGATGCCGACCCTGCCCTCGTGCTGGATGCGCTCGCCGATGCGCGCGAGCATTTATCCATGGCGCTGGAGGCGGCGCGTGAAAAGACTCCCGATGTGAACGAAGCGGAGGCACTGAACTCCATTATCGAAGAGTACGGCACACCGGAGGAAACAGCCTCAGCCTATAAGGAGGTCGAGCGGCGCACCTCCCCCATTCTCAAACAAACCATCAAACCGCGTTCACTGTTTGGATACTTCTTTGGTGTGTACGTTGATCCGCGCGCGTGGGGCGCACTGCTTTACATGTTGATCGCCTTCGTAACCGGGATTTTTTACTTCACATGGGCTGTGACGGGAGTTTCGATCTCCATATCCTTTTTGATTTTCATCTTCGGATTCCCGCTTGCGCTTTTATTCCTGCTTTCCGTGCGCGGACTGGCACTGCTCGAAGGCCGCCTGGTCGAAGCCCTGCTCGGCGTGCGGATGCCGCGGCGGCCATTATTCTCGCATCAGGGCATGAAATGGTTCGACAGGCTGAAGGCGCTCCTGACCGATAAAGCCACCTGGCTGATGCTGGTATATATGGTCGCTCAGTTCGTGCTTGGGACGGTTTATTTCGTGGCCATCGTCACGGCACTGAGTTTTTCACTGGCCTTCACGGCCATCCCGTTTATCCAGACAGCCTTCCCTCACACGGCGATCATGTACTACAACGGGACCTCCCACTACTTCCCCGTCTGGTCCTATCCCCTGTGCGTTTTGGGCGGCTTTGTGCTGTGGACAACGTTCATGAATATTGTGCGCGGTGTCGGTCAACTGCACGGACGATTCGCCAAATGGCTGTTGGTCAGCGAATAGGAATCCCCGCCCTGCCATTGTTTTGGAATAAGAATGCCATCCGCATCATACCGACCTCGAACCTGCCCAGCCTCAAAGAGCATTTTCGGCAATTCAGCATGATCGTCAATCACCTTCGCCTTGACAGGGTCAAACCCTTTTGTTATACTCTGCGAATTCTTGTTGAAGATAACAGAATATAACATATGGCCTCATCCATAGACCGCGAGAAAAAGATATTGGAATACCTGCAAAAGCAGGGAAGCGCCTCCATCCAGGAATTGGTGGAGGCGTTTGGCGTTTCCAACATGACCATTCACCGGGAGTTGAACAAACTGGCGGGGGCGGGCCTCATTCAGAAGAAGCATGGCGGAGTTTCATTGGTTCAGTCCCCTGCTGTGAATGTTAATCAATGTGCCATGTGCAACAAGCCCGTTTCAGAACGTACCGTTTTTATCATTCACCTCGAAAACAACGGGCAACGGAAGGCATGTTGCGCACATTGCGGGTTGATATTGCAGGCCCAGGCACCGAGCCTGTCCCAGGCGCTGACGACGGATTATTTGCACGGACACATGATCAGCGCGGCCCAGGCCGTGTACGTTCTCGGAAGCGATTTGAATGTCTGCTGTGTGCCCAGCGTGCTGAGTTTCGGCTCGAAACAGGATGCGGAAAAATTTCAAAAGGGGTTCGGCGGCACACTGGCAAATATGGAAAGCGCCATTCAATATTTACATGGAATGATGCACGCGCATCACTCAGGCGCGTGATTCAAAAAAATCAAACATAACAAGGAAGAGACAAATCATGAAACGAATTTTGGTGATGCTGGTTTTGGCGGGGTCCATGTTGTTGAGCGCCTGCGGCGCAACAGGTAATGGAAATGCGGAGGGGATGGATATCGAAGCGCATGATTATTGGGCGCGCGCGGCGCTGAAAGACGGCAACAGCGCCGCCTACATGCTCATCCATAACCATACCGAAGCGGACGACGAACTGACAGGCGCTTCCTCGGATGTGGCGGAGGCTGTGGAAATCCATTTGAGCCAGATGAAACCCGATGGCACCATGGAAATGATCCCGCAGGAATCCATCGCCCTGCCCGCAGATGGCGAAGTGGAACTCAAACCCGGCAGTTATCACATCATGCTCATCGGCCTCAAACAGGATTTGAAAGCGGGCGATACGATCACGCTCACCCTGCATTTCAAGAATCACGCCGATATTACCCTGACCATCCCAGTGATGGAAATGGAGGGCATGGGCGGCTCCGGCATGAATGGACAGATGCCTTGATCGAAAGAAATTGCGCTTTCGCCGGTGCATTCTTCTCTTGCGCCCCGTTACAGAGTGTAACGGGGCGCATTCATTTTGGCAATGCAAAGGGGAGGAAAAACCCCATTGAGCAGAATCAGTTTTCGGCGGGGCAGGAAGCGGGGTTTTGTCAACTCACTGCATCCACTGACTGAACACTTCCTGGTCAATGATCTGGATGCGCCGATCCTCCACTTTGATCGCGCCACTGCGCTCGAGTTCCTTCATGGAACGCGCCACGACCTCGCGCACGGTTCCCAATCTCGCCGCAAGTTGTTCCTGGGTCCAATGCGGCGCGGACCTCTCCTGCGGCTGTTCAGCGATCAATCGTGCAAGGCGGTGGGTCACCTGGTAGAAAGCCATTTCGCTGACCATGCGTACCATGCCCCTCAACATCCGCCCAAAATTGACCAAAACTTTTTGGGCAAACGCCGGATATGCCTTGACAAGTTCGCGCAGCATTTCGCCTTCGATCACCCACATGCGGCAGGTTTCCAACGCCTCCACATTGACGGGATTCATCCCGCCATCAAAGGCAGGAACTTCCGCAAAGGTATCGCCTTCCTGCAAGATTCGGACAATGTACTGCCGTCCCTGCGGCGAGAGGCGGAAGATCTTCGCGCTTCCCTGCTCCACGATGTGCAGGCCTTCACAGGGATCGCCTTCCCAAAAGAGCACGTCCCCACGCTGGTATTCGCGCAGGTGCATGTGTTCTGTGATCTCCGTCAGCATGGCTTCGGGAAGGTCGTCGAAGTATTCATTTTCCTTCAACGTTTTTATGCGTGTTTCAAAATGGGTCTCGATTGTCTTCATGTTCAATCATCAAATCTCGCCAAGCAAAACCCTGTCTGCTCCGCGATCCACTTCCCAGGGGTAAACAATGTAGGCATCGGTGATCGCCGCATAATAATCGGGACGCGCGTGCCCGAACAGGTTGCGATAGGGGTTGAAGTGCAAAACGCATGTTTCCGGGAAACCACCCGCCGCAGAAACGCGATTCTTCACAGCAGTGATCGTCCGCCCTGAACCCCAGACATCATCCACAATTAAGGTCGGGCGTCCGCGCAATTTATCATCCGCAGGGAATTGAATGAACTCCGGCCACGCCATCAGGCTGGATTTATCCGTTTTGGACTGGGCGGGGAAATCCACAGCGGCGGTCAGGATGTGGGTAATGTCCATCGCATCGGCAAGCAGGCCGCCGGGGACGATCCCGCCGCGTGTGATGATCACCATCGCGGTGAATTCGCGTTTGAATTGGGGAAGCAGATGATCGATGAGACGATCAACTTCATCCCAGGTAATCATTTCACGGCGGGGTTCGGGTTGCATGGATTTCCTTAGGTGATGTCATTGCGAGGAGCGCACTTCGCTCCTCGCAATGACAATGAATATTACGCCAGCGCCGCCGCGAGCGGGGCGGGAGCGCGTATCTGTTCGGCGCTTCCGTGCGCCCGGGCAGTTTCCACCTGGCGCGCCCAGATGTACAGGCAGGTGTGATACGCGGTATTGGTGTAGGAACTAAAAATGCTCGCCACCATCACGAAGGCGAAAAAGATCAACGCGCCGATGACAACGCCGACAATCGAGATCGCCGTACTGCCGCCGGAGACGTACGCCGCGCCGCCGCCAATGGCAAAACCAATGACAAGCCCGGTCGCGCCAAGCACAAAGCCAATCAGCCCAGTCACAAAGCGGACACCCACC
>JBBIUO010000311.1:0-399 GCA_037440205.1 Chloroflexota bacterium | reverse complement strand
CCTTCGTGATCTTCCACACGCGCTGGATTCCTTCTTTCAGATTCAAATCATCAATTACCATCGCAGGCAGGATCAACAGGGCGGCTTCCGTCCACAACGTTTCGAGCAGACCCGTCGCCGAGCGCGCCAGACTGCCCACAATGCTGTTCTTGCGATTGCGGTTTGCCAGACTGCGAAGCATGCTCACCGCAGTGGATGCCGCCGCAAGCGTGACGATGTCAAAGAAATCGCGGCGCACAATCGCCCAGGCCTTGTCCATGCGGCCATCGCCTTCGGAAAGGTAACCGTAAATCAGGTACACGGTCATGGCCGAGAAGATGTAGCTGACCACGAACTGCGCGAAGACCAGGATCGCCCCCAGCACGAACGGAAGCAGATGCAGGTACGTGACGAGCCAGA